>NZ_CP177249.1:600000-758899 GCF_046774455.1 Metamycoplasma buccale
TCAAATTAAACCACATGCTCCACCGCTTGTGCGGGTCCCCGTCAATTCCTTTAAGTTTCACTCTTGCGAGCATACTACTCAGGCGGATCATTTAATGCGTTAGCTGCGTCAGTGATTCTCCACCGACTAATGATCATCGTTTACGGCGTGGACTACCAGGGTATCTAATCCTGTTTGCTCCCCACGCTTTCGTCCCTCAGCGTCAGTATAGACCCAGTAAGCTGCCTTCGCCTTTGGTGTTCTTCCATATATCTACGCATTTCACCGCTTCACATGGAATTCCGCTTACCTCTATCCAACTCTAGTTTACCAGTATCCAAAGCGAACCAGGGTTGAGCCCTGGGATTTGACTTCAGACTTAATAAACAGCCTACGAACGCTTTACGCCCAATAATTCCGGATAACGCTTGCGACCTATGTATTACCGCGGCTGCTGGCACATAGTTAGCCATCGCTTTCTAATAAGGTACCGTCAGCTTAGAAGCATTTCCTCAACTAAGTGTTCTTCCCTTATAACAGCACTTTACAATCCGAAGACCGTCATCATGCACGCTGTGTCGCTCCATCAAGCTTTCGCTCATTGTGGAATATTCCCTACTGCTGCCTCCCGTAGGAGTTTGGGCCGTATCTCAGTCCCAATGTGGCCGTTCAGTCTCTCGACCCGGCTAAACATCATAGCCTTGGTGGGCCATTACCTCACCAACAAGCTAATGTTCCGCACCCTCATCTCTTAGTGAAGCAAACGCTTCTTTCACAACAGAATCATGCGATTCTATGCGTATCCGGCATTAACCAATGTTTCCATTGGGTATTCCAATCTAAAAGGTAGATTAAGCACGTGTTACTCACCCATTCGCCGCTAAAGTATTGCTACTTCCGCTCGACATGCATGTATTAGGCACACAGCCAGCGTTCATCCTGAGCCAGGATCAAACTCTTATAAAATTTGATTTTTGGTTTGTTATTAAAATTAAAAAATTGACGTTATGGTATTCGTATCCAGTTTTCAAAGAACTATCTTTTTGCTCCTTTGTTCAAAAGGCGCAATTAACATTTTACATTATTTTTAATGCTTTTTACAAAAAATTTTATTTTTTTATTATTCAATTTTTTTGAACAAAATTTCCTAAAATTTTAGTCTATTTGCGTTAATTACAAAAGACTATTAGGTATTTTACAACATAATCAAGAAATATTTCACAAAATTTTTATTTTTTTGTAAATATTAAAAAATCTCCAAGACCGGAGATGTTTAATTGCTAATTAATTGATAAAATTCTAATTCTATATTTTTTAGGTGCTTCAACTTCAATAGTATCATTTTTGTTTTTTCCTAATATAGCTTTAGCTAAAGGTGATGTATTAGATATTTTATTATTAAAAGGGTCGGCATCTAAAGCTCCAACTATTTGAACTTCAACAATTTTTTCTGATGTTAAATTAATTAGTTTTACATTTGATCCAATTTTTACAATATTGGTAGTTACATCACTATTAATAACTTCACAGTTGTCTAAAATATGTTGAATTTCTAAAATTTCATTTTCAATAGCTGCTTGTTTATCTCTAGCGGCATCATATTCGGCATTTTCTGATAAGTCACCTTGATTTCTAGCTTCCTTAATTTCTTCAATTACTTGAGGACGACTTACCTCTTGCAAATATTTTAATTTTTCTTCATATTGTTTTAAACTCTCTAGAGTTAAATAAATTTTATCCTTTTCTTGTGCCATAATTACTCCTTATTTTCTATTGCAAGTTCTTCTTTAATATCTTTGGCTAAAAGTATAACATTTTTATGATCAAATTTTATAGTTTCATACTTTAGTTTATTGGTAGAAAAAAAAGATTTTAAATTTTTAATTGTTTTAATAGTATCGAATTCAATAATTATCATTCCTTTATTATTTAAATAAGGTAAAGAATTTGTAATTTTGTTTTCAAGATTTGTAAAATCATTTAAAAAAATCATCATATCATAGGCTTTATCTATTTGACTTACCTCATTAATTAGAGAAGTATTGATAGCATCTTTTAAAATGTTTATATTTGATTCAAAGTTAAGATTTTTTTTATAGTCTACTAGTTGCATTGATAAATTAGCTAATGAAAGTGCTAAATAATCAGAATTACTCTCTATATAAATTGAATGATAATCATTTAAGTAAATACTATTAACCAAAAATGCGACAAAAAAATCTGCTATATCCACATTTTTATAATGCTTTTTAAGTCCTGTTAGTACAATACCATAATTAGGATTTTTAATTTTTAATTTTTCTAGTTCAATTGCTTCATCATGATTTACATATTTATTAATTATTTTTTTTCGATAAACTAAAGTAATAATTAAACCTATAACCGCAATAAAAAAAGCAACTATTCCTGAAATTCCTAAAATAAGTTTTGTGCTATTAGATAAAATTGAATTATTCATTTTCAACTCCATCATTATTAACAATGAATTTTGCTAGAAAGTCATTTCCTTCTTTATCTAAAACGAGATTTTCACTATTAAATTGGTAAACAACATCAGTTACAATATCAATTTCATCATCATCATTTATAATAATCAATTGATTTTCACTAGTTTCCTTAGCAATATATAATTCATTTTCATCAGTCAAAAGAAAATAATGATCACCATTTTCTTCAAAAGTAAAAATTACATACATTACTTGTTTTTTGTTGTCAACTTCAACAATAATTTCTCTCTCTTTAGTAAATAATTCAATTTTATTTCTTTGCATTATTGTCTCCTTAAAAAATCTTCTAAAATTAGTTGTGCTGCTAATGAATCTTTTTTGGTTTTTCTTCTTTTTCTACTAAATCCCGCTTGAATTAAAATTTCTTCAGCATTTTTTGTTGTTTGTCTTTCGTCTTGGTAAACTATAGGCAAAGTAATTTCTTTTGTTAATTTGTCATAAAATTGTTCAATAATAATTGTTCTAGCGCTTTTTGAAAGATCCATTCTAACTGGATAGCCTAAAACAATAGTATCAATTTGGTTTTTATATTCACTATTAAATAAATAATCTTTTACTTTTTCAATAACAAAATTAAACTTGTTTTCCGGAAAATAATAGTTTTCTAATCCTGTAGCTATTATTCCTAAAGAATCACTAATTGCAAAACCACATGTTTTTGTGCCTAAATCTAAGCATAGTTTACGCATTTAAAACTTCCTTTTGAATTTTTGCAATTAAATCACTTGTAGTTAATTGTGATATTAAAGAACCTTGAGACACTATTTTATTACCGCCACCTTTAGTGTCAAATATTTCTTGCATCTTTTTAAAATAAATTGTCGAATCATATTTTTTTGATGCCAACATAATAAAATAATTGTTATTTTGCAAGTTAGAAATTCCAATAATTAATGCAAGAGGATTTTTTTCGCGTAATTGAACAACTGCTTTTTTTAGTAAAATTGGATCACTATTTTCAATAATATAAGTATCAATATTATTTATTAAAATTGATTTATAAGTAGAAAGATCAATATCCTCATTTTGTTTAGCTTTTAATAAATTTTTATAATCATTTCTAATATCAACTTCAATATCATCATATTTTTTTAGTAGTTCTTCTAACAATAAATTATCATTTGGCAATTCTTTTGGATAATCTTTAGAATAATTTGATTTAAAGTTTTGATTATTTTTAATTAAAGTTTTTAATAAAGTTTGTTTTTCTTTTATTTGGTTTAATAAATATTTTTTTACACTTTCTTTAGAAGTGATGACTCTTAAACGATAAACATTTGTTCCTTTAGAATCTACTGAAGTAATTTTAAAATCTTCTATTAAACCACTATTTTCAATATGAGTTCCACCACATAGATCTTTTGTAATATTTTCAAACTCAACAACTCTTACTTTATTTGCATCATGATATTCACTTTCTTCAATAGTCATTCAAGCTCCCATGTCTTGTGCTTGTTTTATTGAAGTAACAATATAATTTCTTTTAGCATGCATTTTTATATAAGAACGCATTATTTTTTCAATGTTTTGGCATTCTATTTTTGTTGGTTTATGATCTAGTCCAAAGTCAAAAGTAAAATGGTCATACGAAATATTAGAACCTAGTTGTTCAATAATTTCATTAGGATATGTTTCTCTTAGGGCATGATACATTAAGTGAGTTGATGAATGTCCTCTTGCAAATCCTAATCTTTTTTCTTTATCAACAAAACATTCAATTGGTAAAGAAGAATCAATAACTCCTCTTACTTTATGGACATGATTTCAATATTTATCTTTAAAAATATCCAAAACTTCGATTTTATTGCCATTTTGCATCATATAGCCATAATCGTGATTTTGGCCTCCACTAGTTGCATAAAATGGAGTTTTATCTAAAATTAAATAAGAAATATCATTTTTATTTGTTACTTTTTTAAGTTGTTTTTCTTCGGATAATAAATATAAAATTTTAGATTTACTTTTTAAATAATCATATCCAATGAATTCACTAACATAATCAGGAACTACTGCAAGAGAATTGATAACTTTATCCATACCAATTTCGTCAGTTTTTTTAGATTTTTCTTGATGAATTTTTAAATATTTATCAAATTCTGCAAGATCTAATTTAATTCCCTTTTCTTGTAGAATTTCATTTGTTAATTCAATAGGAAATCCATAAGTGCCAAACATTTTAAAAGCAATTTCCATTGTAATATTGCCATTTTTAGATATTTCGTGCTCTAAAAGTTTTTCACCTTCTTTTATTGTTTTTGCAAATAAATTTTCTTCATTTTTTATTACATTACTTACTTTTTTAATATCAATATCATAAATTAATGAGTCTTTTACTATTTTCACTAATGAATATAAAAATGATTGTTCTTTAATTCCTAATGAAATTCCTGCGCGATATGATCTTCTTATCAATCTTCTAATAATATATCCTCTTCCAATATTAGAAGGAGTAACTCCATCATTTATGGCATTAACACTAGCTCTAATATGATCAGCAATTATTTTAAAGTAAGTGTTAATTTTTTCTTGAGTAGAATCTTTAATAAAATAGTTATTAATATCATATTTAAATGTTGTTAATTTTTCTACTTCATGAATAATTGGTAAAAATAAATCTGTATCAAAATTTGTAGGAGCATCTTGCATAATTGAAGTTATTCTTTCAAGACCTGCACCAGTATCAATGTTTTTTGTTGCAAGTTCAGTGTAATTATTTTCCCCATCATTATTAAATTGTGAAAATACTATATTTCATATTTCAATATAACGATCATTTTCAATATCATTAATTAAAAGTTCAATACCACGACTGTCATACTTTATACCACGATCATAAAAAATTTCAGTATCAGGTCCACAAGGTCCTTGTCCAAGATCTCAAAAATTAGTTTCTCTAGTGCCTTTAATCATATGAGAAGGATCAACACCATTTTTTATTCAATAATTATATGTATCAATATCTTCTACAAAATAAGTGATATAAATTTTTTCCTTTGGTAATTTTAGAACATTAAAAATAAATTCATAACCAAATTCAATTGCTTCTTTTTTAAAATAATCACCTATAGAAAAATTACCTAACATTTCAAAAAAAGTATGGTGTCTAGCTGTAACGCCTACATTTTCAATATCATTGGTTCTAATTGATTTTTGAGAGTTAGTAATTCTTTTCGAAGGAGGAATTTTTTTACCACTAAAATAATCTTTTAATGTTGCAACTCCAGAATTTATTCATAATAAAGAAGGATCATTAACAGGAATTAATGATTTTGATGGTACTACTAAATGACCTTTTGATTTAAAAAAATCCAACCACATTTGTCTAATTTGTTTTGATGTTATCATTTTATTTCTCCTAAATCTATAAATATGTTTTAAGTTTATTATGATAGTAAATTTTTTCAATAATAGCTGCTCCAACTACTTTTTTTCCTTGATAAATTACTATAGCTTGACCCGGGGTAACTGCCTCAGTATCTGGATATGTAACTTCTATATTATTGTTGGCTAAAAGTTTTAATTTTATTGGAATATCATTTTGACGATATCTAAATTTAGCGGTCAATTTTTTTTCATTAAAAAAATGTGCTATTTTATTAAAATCGCTTGCTATTAATTTATCAGAAAGTAAGTATTCAAGATGATTATCATTTGCTACATACAATTCTTTATTTTTTAAATTATGACCTACTACAAAATATGGTTTTTCAAAGCCACCTAAATTCAAACCTTTTCTTTGACCAATTGTGTAATACATTGCGCCAATATGTTTTCCAACTTGCTTATTTGTTGATATATCAATAATATTACCAGGCATAGCAGGGATATAATTTTGTAAAAATTTGGTAAATTGTCTTTCTCCAATAAAACAAATTCCTGTAGAATCTTTCTTTTTTGCAGTAGCTAATTTTAATTTATTTGCAATTTTTCTTACTTTAGTTTTAGTTATTTTTGCCAACGGAAACAAAACTTTTTGAAGTTGATTATTATTTAACATACCTAAAAAATAAGATTGGTCTTTTAATTTATCTTTACCTCTAAAAAGTTCTCCATTTTTAGCATATGCATAATGTCCCATTGCGATATAGTCTGCTTTTAATTCATTAAATGCGTAATTACTAAAAGCATTAAATTTTATATACTTATTACAAAAAATATCAGGGTTAGGTGTTCTTCCTTTTTCATATTCTTTTATTAAATAACTAAAAACATTATCTCAATATTCTTTAATAAAATCAATTCGATATAAAGGTATTTCGAGTTGATCTGCTACTAATTTAGCATCTAAATAATCTTGCTCTTGAGGGCAAATTTTTTGATCAATATTTTCATTGCCTGAAATGTCATTATTTAGAAATGAGTCTCAATTACGCATAAAAAGACCGACTACTTCATAGCCGTCTTTTTTTAATAAATATGCGCAAACGCTGGAGTCCACTCCTCCGCTCATTCCTAAAACTACTTTTTTTGCCATATATTTTTATGAATCATTAATATTACATTACTATTATATATAAATAAAAAGAATACTCGCTTAAAGTATTCTAATTATTAATTTAATTATTTTGCTGATAAAGCTTTTTGAGCTTTTTCAACTATTTTAGTAAATGCTGTTGAATAATTAATTGCTAATTCTGAAAGCATTTTTCTATTAATTTGAATGTTAGCAGCTTTCAATCCTTCAATAAGTCTTGAATATGTTAAACCTAGTGGTCTAACAGCTGCATTAATTCTTGCTATTCATAATCTTCTAAATTCACGTTTTACTTGTTTACGATCTCTAAATGCATATGTTCATGATTTAACAACAGCTTGCTTAGCTACTTTATAGCCAATTGATTTGTGTCCTCAATAACCTTTAGCAAGTTTTAGTCATTTATTACGTCTTCTTCTAGTTACAATTCCGCCTCTTGTACGCATAATTGTCCTTTCTTAAACTAAATTAGTTCCTTATATCTTTTAAAATCTGAATGTGATAATTCTGTAGATTTACGAGAATGACGTTTTTGTTTTGTTGTTTTATTTTGTGCCAAGTGTGAACGATATGCATTACCACGTTTCACTTTGCCATTAGCTGTGATTTTAACTCTTTTTTTCAAGCCGCTTTTAGTCTTCATTTTCGGCATTGTTATCTCCTTTAGATTCAGAAGTATCGTTATTTTTTTGCATTTCTACTTTACGTTTGTTTTTCTCAATATACATATCTAAAAAACGATCATTTTGTAAAGTTGCTTCTTTAGAAATTTTTGCAACATCTTCTATTAATGAAAAAAACTTATCAAGAATTTCTTTTCCTAATTCAACTCTAGAACGTTCACGTCCTCTAAATTTAACTGAAACTTTTACTCTATTACCTTCTAAAACAAATTCTCTCGCTTTTCTTGCTTTTGTTTGTAAATCGTGATCACCAATTAAAGGTGTCAATCTAATTTCACGATTAATAGTAACAGATTGTTTTTCTTTAATTTCTTTTTGTTTTTTCTTTTTGTCGTATTTGAATTTTCCATAGTCAATTATTCTAGCAATTGGCTTATTATTTTCAATAGCTATCAAAACTAAATCCATATTATATTCAGCAGCCTTATCTAAAGCTTCTTCTTTAGTTAATACTCCTATTTTTTCGCCTGTCGGTCCCAATACAAAAACTTTTTTATATGGAATTGCATTATTTACAATATGTTCTGATTTAGGTTTTTTATTTTGACTATTTGCAAAAGTTTCTTTTGTTGTGTCTTGTGTTTGAATAACTTTCTCCTTAAAATATAAAAATAAAAAAGTGGTTTATTAATCCACTTCTCTAACTACAAAAAATCTTTATTGTAGCAACCCAGCAAATATCACTAAGGTGAGAAATGAATCTTCTTTTGCTATTAAAGCATTTAAATATTATCACAATAATTCTATTTTAGTAATTTATTATATATTTCTCATTGTTCAGATGTAATTTCTTTACCTAAATTATTGTTATATTCAATACAACATTTTTGAATAACCACTTTTAGAGCTTCATCTAAATTTTGAAATGCTAACTCTCTTACTTTCTGAATTCCTCCTCATTTTCTACCCTGACAAATTTTGTCAGAAATAAATAGTATTTTATCTAAAATACTTAATTGATCTAATTTTAAAGATGTGTGGATTTTTATAGAATTTAAGACATCTTCATTTTTATATTTATATACATCTTTTAGATAGAAATAGCCAACTGTTTGGTGTAATTTATAAAAAGGTAAATTTTCTTTTGAATATCCATATTTTTTTAAAAAATTATAAGAATTTTCTTCATCTCATTCTTTTGCAATGTCATGCATGAATCCTGCTTGATAAGCTTTTTGAATATCAAAATTATATTTTTTGGCTAATTCTAAGGCAAAATCCGCAGTAAATTTTAAATGTTTATATCTTTCAATACTCATCATATTTTTTGCAATTTCATCAAAATATAGAAAATTAGCGCCAATATATTCTTGAACAATATTTTCTACCATTAACAAATTACCTTTTCGATAATCAGTTGAACTAAAGGGATAAATTGAATTATTTAGTTTTAAACAATTAAATTTTTTTATATTAATTTTTTGATATTTATTTCCTCGCTCAAATATTACTATTTTTGCTAGTTTAGAAATAATATCAATTTGTTTTCACTTGTTTAAGTTATTAACATTATCTGAACCTATTAATAAATATAGTTCATCATTAGGAAATTTTTGTGAAAAATATTTAACTGTATCAATTGTGTAAGAAATATTTTTTTTATTTAATTCAAATGTAGACAAATACATTTTTTCTTCCATAACTAAATTAATCATGTTAGTTCGGTGCACTTCAGAAACATAATTTACATTTTTTTTGAAAGGGCTTTTATAAGCGGGGACAAAAAATAGTTTATCTAAATTTAATTTTTGTATAGCCTCTTTTGCAATTAATATATGTCCCTTATGAATTGGATTAAAACTACCTCCAAAA
The DNA here is from genome assembly GCF_046774455.1 of Metamycoplasma buccale. Taxonomy (GTDB): domain Bacteria; phylum Bacillota_I; class Bacilli_A; order Mycoplasmatales; family Metamycoplasmataceae; genus Metamycoplasma; species Metamycoplasma buccale. Next base: position 609,456 of record NZ_CP177249.1, read on the forward strand.
ATTGCTATTTTCATATTTACCTCTTTATATTTTAATCTTTGTTCCTTCAATTCAATTATCTTCACGTAAAAATTTCATATTTTTTGTTTTTGCTTTTTGTTCCATTTCTAATTGTTTCATGGTTTTTAAAACATTACTTCCAAATTCTTGATTTAAGGTAAAAATTAATCTTTTTATTTTATTGTCATTAAAGTCATTAAATAAATCAAATTCGCATTTTTTTAAAAATATAGAATTCAAGTCAGTAACTCTAACACCTATTCCTCTAATCATTTGCTCATCTCATAATTCATCAAATAATTTTTTTGAAATTTTAAGAATTAAATCAAAATCGTTGGTTGGTATTGCTAATTTTTTTTGTTTAGAAATTCAATTTTTATTTGATTTTCTTATTAATATTGCTATATTTGATGATTCAACATTGTGCAATTGAGCTCTTGATGATATATTTTCAACAATTTTATACAAATATTCATAAATAATACTCTTGTCACTATAATCATTTTCCATAAAAGTAACTGTATTGCTTATTCCTTTAGATAATTCTTGTTCAACTACAATATCATTTTCTATTTCCCCATTCATTTGAGAAATCATATCATTGTAATTTTTTCCAAATATTTGATTTAATGCATAAAAGTTTTTGTATTGTAACAAATCTTTGTATTTATATATTCCAATATTATGTAACTTAAATGCCGTACTTTTTCCTATTCCAAAAACATCATCAATCTTTAAATCAAAAAAACGATCTTTTATTTGATCTTTTTTAGTTTCTAAAATTCCATAAGGTTTAGCCATATTTGTTGACATTTTTGCTAAAAATTTAGTATAAGAAATCCCTATTGAACAAGGTAAACCAATATTTTTAAGAATTTTTTCTTGAATTTCATGAGCAAGAACAATAGGAGATGAATGATATGTTTCCATGAAAGAAGTCATATCTATATAACATTCATCAATAGAATAAATTTCAATATTTTCTGTATAGTTTTTTGCTAAATAATTAAATACTTTGTGAGCAAAATGAGTATAAAGTTCATAATGTGGTTTTACAAAGACTATTTCCGGTACTTGTTTTTTAATTATTGCAAAGGAATCTCCAGGTTTAAAACCTAGCTTTTTTAATTCATAAGAAATAGAAGAAGCAATACTTCTTTTATGAGGTTTAGCGATTGCTAATGGTTTATTTTTTAATTTTGGATTCATTAGTCTTTCACAACTAACAAAAAAAGAATCCATGTCAATATGAAATATTATTTTATTTGTCATTTAAAACTTTCAATAGTGCCCGATGAATTATCGATGCACATTCTAACCTATTATAATGAACTTTTACATTCTCAAAAACCATTAATTTTTCTAATAAAATAATTTCTTCATCATTTAATTTTTTTCCATTTATCATAAAAAAATATAAATCAATAATTTTTTTGATAGATTTTTTAGATTTATTAATTATTAAATCAATCATCAAATCAACACTTGCGCTAAAAATTGCACATCCAGAAATTTCATATTCAACATTAACTAAAATATCATCTTTTCAAATTAAATTTAGTTTTAAATCATCAACACATACATTAGAATGTTCAAAAATAGTATTGTCATTTATAACAATATTATTTGTTTTATATTTAGGTTTATTGTAAGCAGAAAATATTATTTCTTGCTTTTCTTTATTGTTATAAAAAGTCAAAATATTCACCTTTCTTTAAATATTTTACTAATTTATTAATATCTGTTTTTGTATTATAAAACGATAACGAAAGTCTTACATAACTTTTATCATATCCCTTTAAATTAGTAAATGAATGTGCACAAAAAACACCAGAGCGGACATAAATATTATTATGCCCTAAATATGAAGCAACATCTTGAGAAGAAATGTTTTTAATATTAAACATGATAATTTTATCGCCTTTTTTAGAAGCTAGCTGAAGGTCTTTTACTTTTATTAATTTTTCATAAGCATAATTTGCCAATTCCATTTCAATTTTGTTTATTGTTTCATAACCAATATTTGAAATAAATTCTATAGCTTTTTTAAATTGAAAAATACCAGCGAAATTTAGAGTACCTGGTTCAAATTTTTGTATATCATTTTTGCTAGTTCAATTGCAACCTTTTACATTAATTACTTGACCACCACCTCATTTTTGAGGTGATAATTTCTCTAACAAGTTTTCTTTGATTGCTAAAATTCCCATTCCAGTTGGACCAAAAATTTTATTAGATGAAAATGCTATAATGTCACTGTTTTTTAAAGTTACCTTTTCATGTGATATTGCTTGAGCAGCATCATTTATCAAAATGATATTTTTCTTAGAAGCTATTTCATAAATTTTTTTTAAATCAAAATTAATATTAAAATTGTTAGTTATTTGAGAGAGTGAAATTATTTTAGTTTTATTTGTTATTTTACTTATAATGTCATTTGTGTCCAATGCAAAAATAAACTTACAATTATTATTTTTAAATTGTTCAAAAAAGGGAATTATATTAGAATTATGATTAAAATAAGTTAATATAATTTCACCATCATAAATTATTTTGCTAAGCATTGATATAGCTAAATTTAAACTTTCTGTCGTTCCACTAGTAAATAATGTTTCATTTAATTTTGCATCAATAAAATTTCCTATTATTTTTCTAGAATCAATTATTTTTTTAGCCACTTCAATTCCTAAAATAGAATCAGATGTTCTAGTAGATATTGAATATTTTTCATAAAAATTATTACCTTCTTCAATTACTTCATATGGTTTAAAAGTTAAGGCAGAGTTATCTAAATAAACAATTCCTTTATTATTTTTAAACATCGGAAACATTTTCTTATAATTCATTTTTATTTCCTTTCAAATAAAGCTAAATATTCAATATTTTTTGAAACACCACCTAAAATGGGGCTTTTTGAAATTTTTAATAAATTAAAATTGCATTTTTTTGCATATGAAATTACTTTTTCTATTATATATTTATGATGTATTTCATCTACAAACCCTCCTTTTGAAACATATTTACTAATTGCTTCAAATTGAGGCTTTATTAAAGTAATAATTTTCTTTTTTGATTCTAATAAATGTTGCGAAACAGCAAATACATGTTTTAAGCTAATAAAAGAAACATCACAAGTTATTAAATCAAGAGGTTCATTAAAAAAATCAATATTTAAATTTTTTAAATTGGTTTTTTCATAAACTACAACTTTTTCATTAATTCTTAATTTATAATCCAATTGATTTGTACCAACATCAACTGCATAAACTTTGTTAGCACCATTTTCTAATAATACTTGAACAAATCCACCAGTAGAACTTCCAATGTCTAAACATATAAAATTCTGCAAATTTATTTTAAATTCTTTTAATGCTGCTATTAATTTAAATGCTCCACGAGAAACATATTGTTTTTTATTCAATAACTTAATATTTATGTTTTTTTCATCAAATTTTAAAGAAGGTAAAATGATTTTTTCATCATTAACTAATACATCTCCTGCTCGTATTAATGATTCAGCAACATTATTTTCTAATTTAAATTTTTCTATTAGAATATCTATTATTTTTTTCATTATTATTTTTTCTCTATTATTTTTGAAATCAAATCAAGTGATTTATTGACAAATTTATAGTAATCACCGGGCATAAAAATTTTAGTAATATTAACAAGTTCGTTAATTACAACTTCTTTTTTGTTAAAAATAAGTTCAAATGATCCATAAATTAAAATTGCTCTTAGTAAGGGTAAAACTCTTTCTCATGTTCAATCCTCATTAAATGTTGAACATATAATTTTTTTCAAAAAATCATATTTTTCTTCAATAATTGTAAGAATTTTTAAAGTATGTTTATTTAAATCATTATTCCTAAAAATTTCAGTAACATTTATTTTGCTATTGCCTTCTAGTTCTGATTGATAAATATAATTAATTATTGTTTTTCGTTTTTCATATTGCTTTAATTGAAAAATTAATTTATTTTCTTGTTTATTTTCAGGTTCATTATTTGACTTAATTTCCATTTTATTTCTCCATTATATTTAATAATTGAATTTTTTTGTTTTCATTATTTTTAGTTAAAACGAAAATTACTCCATTAAGTTGACATGGATTTTTAGAAACTTGAAATGGTAAAAAGGCACCATATCTCATTTTTTGATAAACTTCATCGAAGTTAGAACCAATAGCACAATTTGTGGGTCCACACATTCCCGCATCAGTAACATAATAAGTTCCGTGAGGTAAAATTCTAGCATCATTTGTTTGCACATGAGTATGAGTTCCAAAAAAAGCAGATACTTTTCCATCAGTATATAACGAAAATACGTTTTTTTCTGCTGTTGTTTCTGCATGAAAATCAATAATATAATAATCAGCTTTATTTTGCTCATAAAGTTTATCAAATTCATCAAAGAAATTATCAGCAACTTCTTCTTCTCACGGACTTAAAAGTGGATTAAAAGTTATTCCCATAAATGACATAACAGCAATTTTTTTGCCTAAAACTTCAAATATCCTAATTCCTTTTCCCGGATATTTTTCTTTAATATTTGCTGGTCTAATTAAATCATTATTATCAATAATTTCTTTAATTTTGTCTTTCGCTCAAACATGATTACCTAATGTAAAGGCATCTATTCCTGCTCTTTTAAGTCTTAAATAATCTTTTGGTTCCAATCCTTTTCTTCCTGAAACATTTTCTGCTTGAGCAATAACAAAATCAATTTGATATTCTTTTTTAATTGCTGGCAATTTCTTTTCAATAAATCTTATTCCTGGCAAACCAAAAATATCACCTAAAAACAATATTTTTATATCTTTATCATTCATAATCTTTATATAATATCATTTTTAAAGTGTAATTTGGTGCTTAATTAGTTTTTAACTAATTTTTCCATAACTAAATTTTCAATTTTTCTATATAACTCAACATTATTTTCTAATATTAGTTGTAAATTGGTAATTCCTTGAGCTATATTTTCATTTTCAAAACTATATCAAGAACCTTTTTTATTTAAAATCCCAAATTCTTCTGCAAAATCAATAATTTCAGCGATTTTTGAAATTCCTTTAGAAAAAATTATTTCTATTTTTGCAGTTTTATAAGGTGCGGCCAATTTATTTTTAACAACTTTTATTTTAACCTGGTTTCCAAGTACATCACCATTGTTAGTTAAATTTTGTATTTTTCTTACTTCTAATCTAATTGATGAATAAAATTTAAGAGCTTTGCCTCCCGGAGTCGTTTCTGGGTTGCCAAATATAACACCAATTTTTTCTCTTATTTGGTTAATAAAAATTATTGTTGTTTTATTTTTTGATAAAGATGCGGTTATTTTTCTTAATGCTTTTGACATTAACCTAGCTTGTGCCCCAATCACTTGATCTCTCATTTCACCATTTAATTCAGCTTCAGGAACTAAAGCGGCGACAGAATCCACAACAATTAAATCAATAGCTCCAGTTTTAGCTAAACTATCAACAATTTCTAATGCTTGCTCACCTGAATCGGGTTGAGATAAAATTAAATTATCAATATCAACCCCTACATTTTTTGCATAATTAGGATCAATAGAATGCTCAGCATCAATAAAAGCTGCAATACCGCCTTTTTTTTGAATTTCAGCAATTGCATGTAAGGCAATAGTAGTTTTTCCACTACTTTCAGGACCAAATACTTCAATTATTCTTCCTTTTGGTCAACCATAAATTCCTAAAGATTTATTAATTGCTAATGACCCTGTGGAAAAAACTTCTGGAATTATTTCTGGCTTATCTCCAAGAATCATTATTGATTCTTTACCAAATTTTCTTTCTATTTCTTTCAACGTTTCTTCTAATAATTTATTTTCATTAATTTCTTTTTTCATATTCTCCTCACACCTTAAATGTATTTTAATTAATCAAAAATATTTTAAAAATGAGAAAAAATTGAGAAAAGTGTTAGCACTGCAAGCCCTTTTCCCGTAATTTTTTTAAAGCAAATTTTACTGCTAATGCTCTTATTTTATTTCTTGTGCCTTTTAAGTTTAATTCTCAAACTTCTTCATTAATGGCAATATATATAAGTCCAACTGGTTTATTTTCCATACTATTAGGACCTGCGTTTCCAGTAAATGAAACGCAAAAATCACTATTGAAAAATTCTCTTCCTTTAATTGCCATTTGTTTTGCTACTTCATTGTTAATAACTCCATTAGAAATATCTATTCCTAATTTTGCTTTAATATTAGAATTATAAGTTATCATTCCACCCAAAAAATAACTGCTTGCGCCTGGTTTATTAACAATTGTTGAGCAAAAAAGTCCACCTGTAAATGATTCAACGGCAGATAATGTCTTATTTTTCATTAAAATCCTTATCGAATTTTTTTGTTGCTCATTCTTCTAATGTAATTGATAAAGTAATATTTGTAGAATCATCCGGTTTATGATATTTATCAATAATTTTTATACTATTAATACCTCTAATGTTGTTAATTTTTGCTATTGTTTTTTCAATTGATTCATAAGGTTTTACATTAATAGTTAAATCTCTTGTTTTTAATGGTAAGTGATTATAAGAATGATAAGTTATTTTATTAGAAGCAATATCATCTAAAAATATTTCACCATAAATCGCATTATCGTTTAAATAACGAGGATGAATTTTTGCTAAATAACCAATTAATTTGTCGTCACAAAAAATTGAAGCATTAAAATTAGGATGAAAAATTGAAGAATCATTTCTTTTGAATATTAAAGTTTTATTTGTTAATGAAATAATATCTCTTTTAATTTCATTAAATGGTTTTTCATTTGATACTAAACCTAATACATTACTTTTATTATTAATCATACCAATCTCAAAATATGATCCTATTGGCATTCCTTGTTTTTTATTATTAAGCATTACTTCAGAAAGTGAATAAATAAAGGAGTTTCTAATTTCTGAATGATCATAATTTTTAGCCATAATAGCATTAATTTTTTCTTTAAAATTAAAAGGATTAAAAATATTATTTTCTGGTTTTATTAAAGTGAATGTTCTTACGTTAATATAACCCTTATTTTTAAAAGCATTTAAATATTTTGGTTCTAATGAACTACTAGTAATAAAATTTAAAACATTTGGTTCTTTCGAAACAAAATTTTCATATCCATATAATCTAAAAATTTCTTCTGCTAAATCTTGATTAGTTTTTAAGTCGTAACGATAAAATGGACAAGTAACAACTTTTTTATCATTAGAAAAAATAAATCCTAATATTTTTAATTGTTCTAAAATTTGAGTAAATTTTTTTGTTTTAGTAATTTCAAAACCTGCATATTTTTCAATATAAGAATAATCAATTTTTATTTGATTAGGTTGAAAGGCTTTTAATAAAGGGTCTTTTAATAAAATTCCATTACCTAAATAATTAGAAATAAAATCAAGTGCTAAATTAATATTTCCAAGACTACATTCCTTACTTAATTTAGGTGAAAAAGAATTTTCTATTTTTGCTAATTTTATATTTTTTCTTGATTCAAAAGGAACCATAAAAACAAAAGAAAAGATGTAAGATTTTGTTTTTTGACTTATTTTATATTCATCACAAATATCTACATTTTGTAATGCAATTATATTTTTATTATTTATAGCTACAAGGTTGTTATTCAATTGAAGTTTTTGATTATTTAATAAAATGTTATTTGAAGAAAATGCATAAGAAATACTTGAAGATTTTAATAAATCTTTATCATAAACTCATGGAAGAACTCCCGTATATAAAAATGTTAAATTATTTATAGCAGAAACATTGTTGTCAGTTCTCATTTCATTTTTCCACAAAAACATTTTTTCTTTTAGAGTAATTTCTTTTATTTTATTAGTTTCAATTAAGCCTACCCCTAATATTTCTTTAGGAAGTTTTTCTATTTTAAAATTAGATTTATTGGATGAAAAATTACCATTAATTTTAAAAGTTTTTGTTTGAAAATAGCTAGTTAATTCATTTGCCATAACTAAATAGCAAAGAGCATCAGCACGATTAGAAAGAATGGTAACATCGATTATAAAATCATCTAAATCAAAATATTCAATTGGGTCTAATGATAAATCAACTTTTTTAAAAGTAAAAATTTGATCATCAAATTCTTTAGGAATAAAAAGCGGGTTGAAACCTATTTCATGAAGTCCTACAAGCATACCTTCTGAAATTATTCCTTGTAAAGTTTTTGGACCAAAAACAGTTTTTTTACTTCGAGAACCTGGAACAAAGGCCATTAAATAATCATTTTCCTTTACATTCGTAGCTGTTGTTTGAATAATTTTTTTATCATTGTATAGTTCTAATTCGCAAACTGTTAATCTAGCAGCATTAGGATTTTTATATGTTTTTAAAACATGAGCAAATTTTAATCCTTCAACATCGCTAAATTTTCAATAATCTTCTACTTCAAAGCCTAATGAGTTAATAGCATTCACTACTTCATCAATGTTAACATTTTTTAAATTAGCAAGTTCGATTAATTTTTTATATGAAAATAACATGTTGACTCCTTAAAATTCATTAAATTGTTTTAAAAATCTTTTATCGTTTGAATAAAGTTCGCGAATATCATCAATGCCATATTTAATCATAACAATTCTCTCAATACCAATACCAGCAGCAATGCCATTCATATCATTAGTATAACCTGCTAATTTTAAAACATTTTCATGAATCATTCCTGCACCTAATATTTCAACCCACTTATTTTTAAAAAATACATCAACTTCAACACTTGGCTCTGTAAAAGGGAAATATGACGGTCTTAATCTAATCTTAACATCTTCTTCTAAAACATAAGAGAGCATTTTTTCAAGAGTATAAATCAAAGTTGCAAACGAGTGATTTCCTACACTAATTAAATCTAATTGGGTAAATTGATGTGTATGAGTTGCATCTTCTTCATCGTTACGATAAACTTTACCTATTGCAAATTGTGAAAAAGCGTGATTTTTATATTTTTCAAGTGCTCTTGCTGATATTCCAGTGTTATGTGTTCTTAATAAAATTGAGGAAGATAAATAAAGTGAATCTTGCATATCTCTAGCCGGATGATCTTTGGGAATATTTAATCTTTCAAAATTGTATTTATCTTCTTCGATTTCACTATATGAAAGTTCAAAATATCCATTAGAATTAAGTCATTCTCTAAATCTTTGACTAACTAAAGCAATAGGATGAATAGAGCCATTAAAACCAATAGGTTCTGCAAAATCAACATATTCTTTTGCTAAAGATTTTTCTATTTCATCATTTTCCAATTTTTGCTTTGCTAAAGTAAAAAAATCTTCCGCTTCTTGTTTTAAAATTTGGATTTTTTTACCGAAAATTGCCTTATCTTCTTTTGAAGCATGTTTTAATTCATCCATTAAATTTAGTAATTCCTTAGAATTAGAAAACTCATTTTTTATATTTTTTAAGTCTTCTATAGTTTTAATTTTATTAATATCAAATTTCATTTTATTCTCCATTCTTAATTTTGCTTCAATAAAGTTTAATTTTTTCTTCATATCCTTGAAGTTGATTTTTATAAAATTCTTCGTTTTTTAATTCTTTAGGCAAATAATCTTGTTTTACGTAATGATTTTCATAATCATGTGGATATTTATAACCTATTCCATGATTTAATTTTGCACTAGATTTATAATGCGAGTCACGTAAGAAATTGGGTACTTCAAATATTTTTCCCGAATTTATTACATTTAATGATTTTGAACCAGCTAATGATGAAGAATTAGATTTAGGACTAAGTGCTAAAGATAAAATTGCATAAGAAATTGGTAAATATCCTTCTGGCATACCAATTCTTTCAAAAGCAGCAATAGCATTAAGAATATTAGGACCCATTAAAGGATTAGCCAAACCTATATCTTCATATGCCACACATATCATTCTTCTAAACAAACCGTCAAAATCGCCAGATTTAACAATAATAAAACCATAGTACAAACTAGCATTAGGATCTGAACCACGCAATGATTTATGAAAAGCACTTAAATAATCATAATGTGAATCTTGATTTTTATCAGCACTAAATTGGATTTGAGGAATAATTTTTTTAACATTATCTAATGAGATTTTTTTGTTTTTTGACAAAATAGAGAGTAAGTCTAAATTATTAATTGCCGCTCTAAAATCTCCACCTGATTGCAATGCTAAAAAATTATAAGTTTCATCAGAAATATCTAAATTAAAATTAAATTGTTTGTTTATTTTCTTTAATTGTAAAGCTAAATTTTCAGTACTAGGTTTTTGAATTTCAATGATTAAACACCTTGATCTTAAGGCAGGATTTAATTTAAAATATGGGTTTTCGGTTGTCGTGGCATAAATGGTTATCATATCATTTTCTAAATATGGTAATAAAATATCTTGCTTATCTTTATTAAGGCGATGAATTTCATCGATAATAAGGATTTTGTTTAAATTAATTTTTCTAGTTAGATTTTCTTTATTATCAATTGCAGCATTAAAATAATCGTAAGATGCTTTTAATCCTTCAGCTAAAATAAATGAAATAGTGGTCTTACCTGTTCCAGGTTTACCATAAAAAATAAAAGAATGAAAATCATCATTTTTTATAATATTTTCAAATATTAATTTAAGTTCATCATTACAAATAAAATCATCAAGTGATTTGGGCCTTACTAAATTAGGAAGATTTTTATTCATACTATTATAGAATTATAATTATTTTTATTTAAAAAATAAAAGAATAAGCCGTAACAATAGTTTTAACTATCCATTTTTTTAGCTAATAAAACAAATTTTTTAGGGTCTAAGGCCGCTCCTCCAACTAGATATCCATCAAGCTCATTTATAGTATTAAGTTCTTCAATGTTAGTTATAGAAACACTACCACCATATAAAACAGGAACTTTGTGATGAGTAAAGTTTTTTATAAATTTAACAATTTTTCTTATATGTGATAATTCTGGAATCATACCATTACCAATAGCATAAATTGGTTCATATGATACTATTAAATCACCCAATTTATTTATTCCTCTTAAGCAAAGTGAAAGTTGATTTTTAATAACCTCTTCAGTTTTATTTTCATTAAATTCTTCTAAATTTTCTCCAACACAAAGAATAGGTCTAATTTTAGTTTGCTCTAGAACTTCCATTTTGTGATTAATTAATTCATTAGTTTCATTAAACATTATTCTTCTTTCAGAATGACCTAATAAAACAAAATCTAATTGAAATTCTGATGCTGAACGAACTGAAACTTCACCGGTATATGCTCCTTTTGATAAATGAAATATATTTTGAGTTCCAAATAGAAAATTTCTATTTCTATGTCATTTTATTAATGACATTGCATCATGACTAAAAGCTATACCAATTGTAACATTTGATAAGCTTGTCTTATTAATAGCTTTTTTCAATTTTTTAATATATTCTTGGCTTTCTTTATAAGTCAAATTCATTTTTAAATTTCCAATAATATATTTCATTTATATTCCACCTTTTTTTATTTTATTACCACTAATGGTACTATTGCAAATAATACAATACTTAATGAAATAATTAAAAATATATAATAAATTAAATTAGTCCTATTTTTATTAGAAGAAAGTTTCTCTTTTTTAATATCTTCTCGCATTTTTTCATTACGTTCTTTTGCAATTAACCTATCTTTTTCACTTTGACTCATATTTGGCAAAAAGTTTCTCTTTGCTTTCATACGAATCGATCTTTCATTAAAAAAATCTTTTACTTTATTAATAATTCCTTTGGCAAATCCTCATTTGAAAATTAAAATAAACATATTAATAGTAAATATAAATGAAACAGTAACAGTTAAAGAATCAACTCATGTTTTTTTACCAATATATTTTGTTAAAAACAAAATCATTAGATAAATTGCTATTGATATAAAAAAATATAAAATTGAATATAAATTTCAACTATCTTTTCAATATTGCCTAAAACTTCTTTTTTCATTATACATTTTTTCACCTATACAAAAAACACATACATGTATTTTATAAACATGTATGTATTATATTTTATATTATTAGTTTTTATCGCCATTATTTTTTTTATTGGCATTTGATTTTCATTCATCAACTTGGGTTTTTGTGCCATAAACATAATGTTCATTACTTATTTTAAACATTTCGGGAACATTTGGAAATTGTTGTTCATTTAAATAATCTAATTCAAAAGAAACATTTTGGAATTTTTCATTAGCATTAGAAATCTTAGGAATTGCTTTAAATAAGTTAATAGTATATGGGTGATAAGGTTTTTCATAAATTGCTTCTGTTTTACCATGTTCTACTATTTTTCCTAAATGCATTATTTGAACATTGTCAGCAACATACTCAATCATGCTTAAGTCATGGGCAATAAAAATAAGACCAATATTTTTTTTACGACATAATTCTTTTAATAAATTTACAACTTGAGCTTGAATAGAAATATCCAAAGAAGCTATCGGTTCATCAGCTACTATTACTTTTGGTTCAATAATTAATGCTCTAGCAATAACTATTCTTTGTAGTTGACCACCACTAAATTCATGTGGATAACGATATGCAAATTGTTTTAATAAACCAACATCTTCTAAAGCTTTATAAATTGTGATTTTATACAATAATTGAGCAATTCTCCATTTTGCAATAGGTTTAAAAAATGAAAAATCATAAAGATTAGTACGTTTGCTTCATTTTCTATTATTTGTTATTGTATTATCATCAGAATTTTCATTTGCCATTAAATCAAATTTAATATTTTTTTCTACTCATTTATAATCAATTCCTAGCAATAAATAAATATTATTAATATCTTTTAATAAGTATTTTTTTTCAATATCAAATGACTTCATTGTTTCTTCTTTAATGAATAAATCAGATTTGTAAATACTTATAAATGATTTAATTTCTTCTTTTGATTTTTCATCAACAATTTGTGATTCTAAAAATTCAAAAAATTGAGGTTTTAGGAGTTGAAATTTGTTGTTACATTCTGTTTGAATGTCAACAAGTTTTTTATATAAAAATTTTTCTTCTTGAAGTTCTTTATATAATTCTTTAATTTTTTCTTTATACGAAATTAAAAAATTACTTCTTTCGACAATATATTGTTCTTCTGCTTCTTGAAGTTTTTGTTTTGCTTCTAAATAAGTTTCTTGAATATTTTCTGGCTTCTTTGCCTCAGAAATTTCTTTTTTAATTTCTTCTAATTTTGCTTTATATTCATTAATTTTTTGGGCATATTCATCTTGTTGTTGTTTTGACAATTTAATATATTTAGAAGCATCAAAATTGAAATTACTTAGAGTTTCAGTTAAGATAATTTTTTTAACTTTTCTTTGATAAGGGATTTTTTCTAATCTAGTAGTATAAAATTCCTTGCTATATTCATCTAGATCTTTTACTAACTGTCTAATTGATTCAAAATCTAAATATTTGCATTGTGATTTAATATTTTTCAAAACATTTTTTCTAAATTTATACAATATAACATTTTTATAGTTATATAAGTAAAAATCAAGATCGGTCGCTAAATATCTAGCAATATCTGACAACATTAATTCATTTTTATATTCTTGAATATAGTTAATAAAAGTATTAGCTGAAGTATTGCAAAATTCTTTTATTTCTTCTTTAAACTTTGCATATTCTTGACCAACTTTTCTATATTCTTCTAAAGCTTGATATTTTTCAGGAGAAATTTTAGCTAGTTCTAAAGTTTTTAATAATATTGATTTAGCTTTTAAATATTTATCTTCTAACGGAGAAATATTATGATTTCTAAAATCTCTTTGCTTTTCATAGTAAAAGTTAATTAAATCAGTTGTATTTGAATACATATTATTGATTATTAAACTTTCTACTTGTTGCTTTTCTTCTAAATAACCATAAAAAGCAGAAAAGTTATCTTCATTAGAAATTTCTTTTTTAAAAGAAAAATCATTAAATATTTTTTGTCATTTTTCAAAATGGGGTTTAGCTAATTTATTAATAGTCTTGTAATTTTCAAGCTCGAGTTGCATTACTCTAATTTGAAAAGTATATTTGAAATTTTCTTTTACGTCTTTTCAGTCTTTAAAAATATCATTAATTTTTTCTTTTATAACACCATTAACTAATAACGGTTCTTTTAAAATATTATAAATTGGTTGTTGACCATTTAAAGATGCGTGCGGATCTTGAAAAATCATTTGCACATTTCTACGCAAATATTTTCGTCTTTTATAAGATATATTTTTACCAGAAATAATTTTTCCGTTTAGTCTTATAAAACCATTAAAATCTTCATATAACCTTAGTATTGTTCTTCCGACTGTTGTTTTACCAGAACCAGATTCACCAATTAATCCTACTATTTCACCTTCATGTAAATCAAAAGATACACCATCTACTGCTTTATTAACATTTCCTTGGTTAATAAAATATTTTTTTAAGTTTTCAATCGAAAGAATAACTTTACTATTTTTTAAATCTTTATTTTCCATTGTTAAATGCTTTCTTAAACGCGTCTAAACGTTTTATTAAATCTTTTGATAAAGTAATTTTTGGTGAGTCAGGATGTAAAAGTCAAGTTGCTGCTGCATGAGTTTTAGTAATAGGTATTAAAGGAGGTTCTTTTAAAAAGTCTATTTCTAAAGCATATTCATTTCTTGGAGCAAAAGGGTCACCAATTGGTAAATTTGCCATATCTGGTGGAGTTCCATGAATGTTATAAAGTTTTTCATCTTTATTTTCAGGAATAGCGCTAATTAAAGCTCAAGTATAAGGGTGCGCTGGCGAAGTAAATATTTCTTCTTTTGTACCTCTTTCAACAATTCTGCCAGCATACATAACATAAACATAATCACAAAACTTAGCAATTACAGAAATATTATGACTAATTAATATAATTGAAATTCCCATTTGTTGACGAATATCTTCAAACAATGCTAAAACACTAGCTTGTACAGTTGGATCAAGAGCAGTAGTTGGTTCATCAGCAATAATTAAATCTGGTTTTAATGCAACTACCATAGTAATAACAATTCTTTGTTTCATTCCCCCTGAAAGAGTGTGAGGATATGAGATAAAGATTTTTTCAGCTTCTCTTAAGCCAAAATGTTTTAGCAAGTCAATTAAATATTCTTTTTTTTCAGTGAAAGTTCTGTCTTTTCAAAGAACATTATTATTCAATGCATCAAGTAATTGATTACCTATTGTTCTAGTTGGATTTAAACTTGTAAGTGGATCTTGAGGAATATAACCAATTTTAGAACCTCTAATATGTTGTCAATGACGTTCTTTTTTTATTTTAGTTAATTCAATATCACCAATTTGCATTTTATCAGCATGAATAATACCATTTTCATTAACATTTATTAATGTTTTTGAAGTAATGGATTTACCAGAACCGGATTCACCAACAAGGCCTATTATTTGCCCTTTATAGGCATCTAAATCTACACCTCTAACAATATGAATTGTTTTTTTTCTTCCGGCTGGAAAACTAACATGTAAATTTCTTACTTCTAAAATTTTATTATCCTCTAACACGGGAGCAGATCAAGATTTTAATAAAGAATTTGTTTTTTTGTTTTGTTTATTATTTTCTTGTTGATAATCAAGAACATTATCAGCATTCATTTTAGATTCTTTTTTTGCCATAATTATCTCTTTCTACCTTTTGTTATAACTTTAGGATCTAAAGCGTCGTGCACACCAAGTGCCACAAATTGTAATGATAGTGATAATGTTAACAATATTAATGATGGTAATAATAAAATTCAAAAGTTATTTGATACTTGTGGAAGCGCATCAATTAGCATTTGTCCTAAGTTAACATCATCTTTTTCTTTAAAGAATCCTAAAAAGGCCAATGCTGAAATTGATAGGATTATTGCCGGAATTCTTCTAACAAAGTTTGTAGCAATTTTACCTAAAATAGCTGGTAAAGCATGAACAAAAACTTGTCTAGCAGTGCTTGATCCTACTGATTTAGCCGCAACAATATATTCTTCATCTTTTACAGTAATAATAAATAGTCTTGTTGTAGAAACAGGAGTAGATCACCCAACTAAAATTAAAGCAATAATTAAAGTGGTTTCATTTGCTCCTAAAATAATAACAAATAGCAACAACCAAATTAATTCGGGCAATGATTGAATAATGTCAATAATTCTCATTCCAATTGTATCAACCATTTTTCCTGCATGAAAACCTAAAAAGGCACCAATTGAAACACCAATAACTGTTTGAACAATTGCAACTAACAATGCTACCCTTATAGCTTTTCATGAAGCATATCATGTTGTTGTTCAAATATCATATCCGGTTTCAGATGTTCCTAATAAAGTATTTAACCTAGGAATTTTAGCAAGTTCTTCAGCAACTACTGCATCATTAATAACCTTTCCTGAACTTTTAAGTAAAGTTAGTCTTTCGTGTAATGCAGCTACTGTATGCAATGCATAAGGATTATAAGTTAAGTTAAAATCAGGACTACTAGTAGAATCCCTAGATACCGTATTTAAGAAAAAACCATAATATTTAGCAAATTCACTATTTTTTAATGTTTGATAAAATTTCCAAATTTCATTTCTATAGTCGGCTGGAATGGTTTTTGAACTTGAATAAAGTGGTGGTAAATATTCTGAAAATCTTGTTTTACTTACTCCAACTTTGGCTTCATATGGACTAGTTAAAGGAATAATAATAGAAGCTAATAATATAGCAATAAAAATTACAAATGAAATAGTTACGATAGGGTTACTAAAAAATCTTTTAAATATTTCAATAACCATTTTTTTTGGTTTTCCAGCGATAGAAGAACCTAATTGTTTTTTAGCATCAGGAATCAAATTAAATTTTGATTGCATTTCAGCACTAATTTTGTACTGTTTGTTAAATTCATTAACAGTCATTATTTGACTCCTTTCATTGCTTCTGAATTATTATTTGCAAGTTCCATTGCAAATAAATCTTTTTCTAATTTTCTTCTTACTAAATAAGCTTTAAAAAATAATCAATAGTTCTTTTTGGATTTAACACCATATTTAATACGAGGATCTAATACAGCAAACATAATATCAATAAATATTTCTGAAAATAGAGAAATTAAAGTAAAGAACTGTATTGAATACATTACTACATAAATTTCGCCCTTAGGGAAAGCATTAGTAATAACTTGACTAGTTCCTTTTATATTTCAGAATTTTTCTATTATTATACTTCCTGATAAAAGTCCAATAAATGAAGAAATTATTAAAGAAAATAAGGGAATAGAAATATTTCTTAAAACATATTTGAAAAATACTTGAGATTTGCTTAATCCTTTTGATTTAGCTATCAAAATATAATTAGATGTTAAAACTGTTATTACTTGGTTTCTTGTATAAATTGTATATACTGCTAAAGAAGCTAATGTAATAACTAAAATGGGGGGCATATAAGCCAATAAGACAACACCAAAGGGTTGTTCACCAAATTCTGGGACGGCAGATAAAATATTTATTTTAGCCGCAATAGTAATAACAATAGGAGCAATGATAAATGAAGGTAAGGCAATAAATATATAAACAAAAACATTTATAAATGAATCAAATATCTTGCCTCTATTGTATCCTGCAAATACACCTAATGTTATTCCTATAATACTACTCATAATAAAAGCAGGTACAGTAATTAATAATGAATACCTTAATGGATAAAAGAATAATTTAGCCATTGTAGTAAATTCTGCAGCATTCGGATTGTTTCTTGAATCGATAACAAAACCAAAATCGCCCTTTTTAAAAATATTACCTATATATGTAAAATATCTAACAATCAATGGGATTTTTTCACCCGGATTTTGTTCAGTACCATATCTAAATCCAAATTTTACTTCTAATTGTCGCAAATATTCGTCAAAAGGTATGTGAATTGTTCCACTAGAGTAATCTTTTTCTGCTACAGCCTTAACAGGATTAGGTCCAAAAGCAGAAATCATAATGAAAGAAAATATTGAGATAATAAATAATGCAAGAATAGCAAAAGCTATTCTTTGACGTATATATTTAAACATTATTAAAATTTGTAATTATTTATTTATTTTTCAATCAGCATAAAAATCAACAGTATCACTCATAGTTGGGGCAAAATAATGAGAGTTAGTTAGAGTTTTAGTATATGGAGATAATTTTTTAGTGTAATTGTAAGTAAAGTCTACATTCATAAAACTTGTTATGTCAGCCATTAATTTAACTAAATCTTCATTTTTTTGGCTTTCAACAAAGTTCTTTCAAAAAGTAGCGCTTCATTCGTATAAATCGGTTGTAGCAGCTGGATCAGGAACAGATTTTCCATCTTTTAGTTCTAATTCGTACTTGCCGCTTATTTCTTTCAATTTTTTTGTTGCAGCTTTTGCTACATCCCTATACAATTTTGCAGCCATTTTGTGTAAGTCTTTAAATGGAAGTGAAAGATTAGCTTTATGACTTGGTTTACTTTCATATTCTATTAAATATTCTGCTAATTCAAATAATTTAGGAAAATTCTTTTTAATAGTTTCAGGTTTTTTATCGGCAATCATAGTTAAAGTAGGAATTAAATGTCCCAATCATGATAAACCATCGTATCCAGAAGCAGATGAGTTAAAATCATAACTTCATGAAGCTATTTGTGCACCAGTTGAACCATTGAATTTAGCATTATTATATCTTGGACTGTCGCCATTTGGTTCATAAAACATTTCTAAATCAATTCGATCACTTAATTCTTTTGCTAATGCACTTAATCTTTTACCAGCTTCTAAAACTGATTCAGGAGCATTAATGAATGGGAAGAAATATTTAACTGTAAATTTTTGTCCAGCTAATGAAGGATTATCTTTATCAAATTTTTCGATTAATTTTTTCATTGCTTCTTTTAATTTATCAAAACCTGCAGATTTAATTCTATCTGCTTTATTAGCTATTGACTCAGTATGTTTGTCATTTTCAGATGGACTTAATTCTTTACCTAAAGAACCACCGAAATCTATTTTGTTACCGTCAACATCTATTGCAGATAATGAGTTAACTTGATCTTCATAATCATTAGGAGTTTTATTATTAGTTAATTGGTCTTTTCCTCCAATATCGCTACCAGGAGCAACTTTAGCTAATCAAGCCTTGGCAGTATTATTAGAATAAACATTCATGAATTCATTTCAGTTAACTGCGGCATTTAAAATAGATCTAAATGATAATCCTAATCCACTAACATAAGTTTCCGGATTACCTTTACCTTCTGAAAGTTCTTTTCTAGTTCCACCTCACATCAATTTTCCATATGCATCTGAAAATTCATAAATACTTTCATTTAATTGATTAACAAAAGGAGTTGTAACCATGTAATATTGAGATTTATCTTTGTTTACTTGTTTAGTATATCTTAAACCGTATTTTTTGTGATTTGAGTTAGCTTCTTGTTGTTGAGCCGAGTTTAGGCTTTCAAATCCTAAGCTTGAAACAGTTCCTTGTTTATATGAGTTTCAAACACGATTTTGATAAACAGATTTAGAAAGTTCTTGTTGCTGAAATTTATAAATAATACTTTTAATATTAGTTTCATCTTTAACAAAACTTTCGTCTCAATAATTAGGGTTTTTTGCCAATTCTTTAATTGTTCCATTACGTGGTTTAGCATAATAAGCACCAGAAAATAATGTATTTTGAGTGGCATTACCATATCAATAAATACCAGCACGATAAGCTAATTTGGTTTTATCCATTGCTGTGATCTCTGATTTTATTTCTGATAAATTAGATGGGGTTGAACCTGTATAATTTAAGATATTTTGTTGACCTTTTTCATTAAGTTCATCAATATATTCTGATGGAGCAGCAACTAAATCATAATTATCAATTAGAGATTTGTTTCAGAATTTTTCAAAATCTGGTTCTCTATCGCTCAATGATTCAAATGTTAAAGCATCTGTACCGTTTTCTATTCCATTAACGTTGTTAATTTTTTGAATAAATGAACTTTCTTTGCTAAATTTACTTGAATCTATTCCAAAAAGTGAATATAAATAATCATTACTATAATTTACTCCAGTACCATAGTATAGAGAGCTTGATTCTTGTAAACCTTTTGCTAAATTATCTAATTTTTCAGAGCCTCCAAATTCTTCGCTTCGTCTAACTTCAGTAGTTAAAGCTTTAGTTCTAAGTCATGAATAATAGAAGTCTCTTGCTTGTACTTTATATTTGGTTTTTTTACCTTGATGATCTGTTCAATAAACATCATTTTTAAGAACAAATTGCATAGTTTTGGCATTTTTTAAGTCTTGTAAAAATTGATTATTGTTAATAGATTTTGGATTATTAGATGTTGCTCTAACTTTTGAAGATGAATATGTTTTTCCTTCAAATCCAGATGTTACTTGGTCACCTTCTGGATATGAATCTACTTCATCATTGTCATAAACTTTTGTAGTTCCGTCTTTCATTTTTAGAACCACTTTTTTAAGAAGTTCTAAACGGTATTTATAAAATGTAGGTTTAGCAACCACTTGCTTACCATCGTTTGTTACTCCAATTTGAGTTTCAGTTAATCCTTGTTGTCTTACTAAAAGTCCACCAGTATGATGGTGTGAAAGTGTGTTTTGAAAACTACCATATGAAACTGTTCCATCATCTTCAAATCCTCTTTGAGGTGACACACTATTATATTCATATACAAATTGACTCTTTTGATATGCCGGAGTAGGAACACAACCAGCTGCTATTGTTAATGTTGGCGCTAATACCGCAAGCGGTCCGAGCGCGTAAAGCAAGTATTTTGCTTTTTGAGTATTTTTCATTTTTTAGTCTCCTAATAAATAGTTTTGATAATACATTAAGTATTATAGTTATTTTTTAAGTGTTAAGACCTATTTAGTCTCTAAATTCATATTTTTTGTTGAATTTTAAAATCATTTGTAATTAATATTGGCTTTTATTTTTATATTATTAAATTTTTTATTTATGAGTAGAAAAAAGGAGCTAAGATCCTCTAAAAGCCAGTATTTTAATTTTTAAATTTATTATTTTATTGTAACGAAATAAGTGTAACATTATTAACTCCTTTATTGATCATGTGATATGCAAAAATTTTAGAAATATTGCTAATAATACCCATGTTCTTAATATTTGAGTTAATATCAAATGAGAAAAAGCCAGCCTCTGCTGGTTCAAATGTATTCATAACTATGTTATTTTTGTTCTGACTCATTTGTTTTTTTCCTTATTGAATGCAATTATTATATACTATAAATAAGATAAAAATTTGGATTTTTTTAAAAAAATGCCTTTTTGACAATACTAATTGGAAAATTAAGGTTATTTATAAAAACCAAAAAAATATAAAAATTATTAAAATGTATGCTATTATATATGTAATTCATTTGGAAAAATTGCTAAATGGATTAACTTAGTTAATGTCTTATCCGAGCATGTTTGCTTATTTCACTGAATAATTTAAAATGAGGTCTGCGGAACTCATTTTTGTTTTTTTATTAATTTAAAATGCTAAAATTTTTTTAACAAAAATATAAGGAATATGAATGAAAAAAGAGCTGTTTAATAAAGAAAAAGGCACTATTAATTGAGATGCATATTTTATGTCTTTAGCTAAGTTAAGTGCAATGCGATCAAAAGACCCTTTAACAAAAGTCGGAGCTTGTATTGTTAATAAAAATAATTATGTAGTCTCATTAGGATATAATGGTATGCCAACTGGTGTTAATATTAGTAAGAAAAATAATGATGATTATTTTACTTGGGATCGCCCAGAAAATAAAGAAGATATAATTAACTCTAAATATACTTATGTTGTGCATGCTGAAACTAATGCTATTGTCAATGCTAATTTAACTAGTTCAAAAATTGAAGAGGGTTCAACATTATATGTTACTCATTCACCATGTTATAATTGTGCTAAATTAATTGTACAATCTAAAATTGCTAAAGTAATTTATTGTGTAGCTTATAAACCAGAATGTGATGATTTTAAAGCTAGTGAAAAAATTTTTAAAACTTTTGGTGTAGAAACAATTAAATTTCAAGATTTTGAACTAATTTTAAAAGAAAAATAAAATATGAAGTGTATTAGAGTTACACCTCATATTTTTTTTATAAACTATTTTGTAATTTTATTTATTTAAAATTTAATTAAGAAATTTTATCGTTTAAAGCTTTTTTAATTACTTTTTTATTCTTGTAAAATCCACAATATTGACATGCTTGGTGAGGAATTATTTGTTGTTTACAATTTTGACATTCTACTAATGTAGTAATTTCAAGAGCATGGTGACTTCTACGCAAATGTTTTCTTTGTTTACTTGTTTTACGTTTTGGAACAATCATTTTTTCTCCTTAATTTTTACACTAATTGGATAATTGCCATTTTAGCATTATCACCAGCACGATTTGCAATTTTAATAATTCTTGTATATCCACCATTACGTTCTTTATATTTAGGAGCAAGAATATCAAATAAATATTGAATAGAATTTTTATCTTTAGTTTTTGAAGGAATATCTCTTAAAAACTTAATTGCTTGTCTACGACTAGCTAAAGTATTAATTTTTCCTAAAGTAATCATTTTTTCTGCTTTAGATCTAATTCTTTTAGCTCTTTCTAAAGTGGTTTTAATTTCGCCATTAATTAATAAATCAGTAACTAATGATCTTTCAACATGGTTTCATCACTCAGTATTTCTACGAAATAATTGTTTTGGGTTTGCCATTATTCTTCTCCTTCTATAGTAGGTTCATCTGAAAAGTCATTAGCATTGTCTTCTGATGAAACTTCATCATCCTGATGAATTTCTTTTCATTCTTTTAATTTATCAACAATATCTTGAACTGATTTTTTACCTAAATTTTTAATATTTGAAAGTTCTTCTTCAGATAATTTTAGCAATTCTTCAACAGTATTATAATTTGCTCTTCTTAAAGCATTTAAACTTCTAATAGTTAAGTTTAATTTTTCAATTGGTAAAGTAATTTTTGCTGCTTTTTCTTTCTTTTCTTTATTATCATCAAATAAAGCAATAGTACTTAAAGCATCAATATTACCAATAATTTGGAAATGAGCAATAATTATTTGTGCTGCTTGTAACATTGCATCTTTTGATTCTAGACTACCATCAGTTTTAACAAATATCTTTAGTCTTTCTTCAATAGTTTTTGATGAGGTATTTAATTCTTCACAATGAATTGCACATTGTTTAACAGGGCTAAAATCACTATCAATAGCCAAAAATTGACCTTTTTTAATTTTGCTTTCTAACTTTGGACCATATTCCTGAATAATGTTTTTATTTTCTTCAAAGTCAATATATCCACGACCTGTTCTTAAATATAAATCAAACTCTAATGAACTACCTTTTGCAATCTTGCAAATATATTGATCACGATTTACAATAACTAATCCATTAGTGTCAGTAATATCTGATGCAGTTACTTCGCCTTCTTTATTAGACTTAAAAGAAACTTTTGCTAAATTATCTTTTGAAAATAATTCAGGAGTATAAGAGAATTTTATTTTTCTAATATTAGCAATTAAATTAATAACATCTTCTTCAATTCCTACTAATGTTTCAAACTCATGTTGAACATTATTAATTTTAATAGCAAATGGTGCAACTGAAGTAATTGAAGAAAGCAATGTTCTTCTAATTACAGTTCCCATTGTATTAGCATATCCTCGCATTAATGGTTCAATGACAAATGTTGTTTCAAAATCATTGACTTTTTCTGCTAATAACTCTTTGTATGTAATTTTTTGAATTTTTTCCATATTTTTACTAACCTCTTTTGAACCTTAATTTTATATTCTTTTTAGAACTTTTTTAGGAGGACGAGTACCATTGTGTGGAGTAGGAGTTACGTCTTTGATTTCTTTAATTAATAAACCACTAGTTTCAATTTGTTTTCTTGCTGTACTTTTTCCTGGTCCAACACCTTTAACTAAAATTGAAACTTCTTTTAATCCAAATTCTTTAGCTTTTTCTAAAGCTGCTGCTGCTGCTAAACCAGCTGCATAAGGAGTTTTTTTCTTGGTTCCTTTATATCCAATAGCACCAGATGAGCTTCAAGCAAAAACATTACCTTTTAAATCAGAAAAAGAAACAATAGTATTTTGGTAAGTTGAGTGAATGTGTGCTACACCTTGTGTAACAACCTTTTTATTTTTCTTAGCCATTATTATTTACCTTTCTTTCCAGCAATAGTTTTTCTAGGCCCTTTTCTTGTTCTAGCATTTTTCTTTGTGCTTTGTCCTCTTACTGGAAGACCTTTTCTATGTCTAATACCACGATATGACTTAATTTCCATTAATCTTTTAATATTTAAGTTAACTTCTCTTCTTAAGTCACCTTCAGTAGTATATTTTTTAGCTTCATCTCTAATACGAGTTAATTCTTCTTCAGTTAAATCTTTAACTCTTTTATTTTCATCAACATTAGCATTAGTTAAAATTTCTTTTGCAAGAGATCTACCAATACCATAAATATATGTTAAAGAAATAACTACCCTTTTATTATTTGGGATTTCAATATTTAAAACTCTAGCCATATTTTATCCTTGTCTTTGTTTATGTTTTGGGTTAATACAAATAATTCGATTAACGCCATGTCTTTTAATTAATTTGCAATCTTTGCAAATTTTCTTTATTGAAGCTCTAACCTTCATAATTTCTCCTTTTATTTATGTCTAAAGACTATTCTACCTTTAGTCATGTCATAAGGACTAATTTCAACATCTACTTGGTCTCCAGGAATCATTCTAATATTATGAAATGACATTTTTCCTGAAATAAATGCTTTAATTTCAAGACCATTGTCTAATAATACATCATAGTCTTTAGTAGAATAAATTTTGGTTATTACACCTGACATTTTTATTGCGTCTTTTGCCATTAAATGTTGTCTCCTGATAGAATGTAAGCTTGATCATTATCAATCAAAACGGTTTGTTCATAATGTGATGTATTAAAACCATAAGGATCTACTACAGTTCATCCATCATCTTTTACCATTACATTTTTAGATTTTTGTAAGATCATTGGCTCAATGCAAATTACCATTCCATTTCTAATTAATGGACCTGTATTAGGTAGACCGTCATTATAAACATAAGGGTCTTCATGCAAATCTTTTCCAATGCCATGGCCAGTATATTCATCTGGAGTATAATACCCTCTTTTTTTAATTAATGAGCCAATAGCATAAGAAATATCGCCAATGCGTTTGCCAACTTTTATTGCGTTAAAGCCAGCATAGAAAGCGTCTTTAGCAACTTGTATTAATTCTTCATCTTTTTTTGTTATTTTTCCTACCCCTTTAGTAAAAGCGGAATCAGAATAATAACCATCATAAATTACACCGGTGTCAATTTTAACAATGTCACCTTCTTTTACTATGTAATCAGATGGAATGCCATGAATTAATTCATTATTTACTGATATACAACAAGTGTTAGGAAAACCATATTGTCCTAAAAAAGCTGGTTTTCCTCCTCTTTTTTTTATTTCTTTAAAAGCGACGCTATCAATTTCTTTTAAAGAAACTCCTGGTCTTAT
Source organism: Metamycoplasma buccale (assembly GCF_046774455.1). Lineage (GTDB taxonomy): Bacteria > Bacillota_I > Bacilli_A > Mycoplasmatales > Metamycoplasmataceae > Metamycoplasma > Metamycoplasma buccale. Next base: position 635,020 of record NZ_CP177249.1, read on the forward strand.
AAAATCAAAAACAATTGTTTTGATTTCTGCCAAGATTTGGCAAGCTTTTTTGATTTTTTCAATCTCAATTTTAGATTTTATTATAATCAATTTAAAGCCTCCTTAACATCACTATAAACCTTATCATAATCTTGATAGGCATTAATCTCAATTAAAATTCCAAGATTTCTATAAAATTCAATTAAACATTTAGTTTGATTAGCATAAACTTGCAAACGTTGTTTAACAACTTCAGGTGCATCATCTAATCTAGTAATAATTTGTGTCCCACAATTATCACAAATATCTATTTTTTTTGGAGGATTAAACTCTAAATGATAAATGGTTTTACAATTAGGGCAAATTCTTCTTTTTGATAATCTCTCAATAACTTGATCATCGGTAATATTTAATAAGATCACTTTGTCAATTTTTATCTTATCTTTTGATAAATTTTGTAAAAAATTTGCTTGCGAAAGAGTTCTTGGATAACCATCTAAAATAAAAGGAATATGTTTATTAGTTAATTCAGTAACACGTTCTTTTACAAGTTCATTAGTTAATGAATCATTGACGTAAATTCCTGAATCTAAAATTGATTTAATTTCAAGTCCTAATTTAGATTTATTTTGAATTTCTTGGCGAAACATTTCGCCAGTTGAAAGTTGGAAATATCCATGTTCTTTTACTATTCTTGAAGCAATAGAACCTTTCCCCGCTCCTGGAGCGCCTAAAAAAATTAAATTTGGTTTATTATTTACTATCATATTAAATCTTCCTCTTCTTCACCATAAACATCTTTTAATTCTTTAATTTGACGTCTTTTTCTAGCAAGTTCTTGTGATTTATATCTTGCTTTAATTTGTTGTATAGTTTCATAAGCTGTTGATACTAAAATCATTATGCTTGTTCCACCGAAAGCGATAGATGCGGGCATACCAGCCATTTGTTGAACATATTGAAGTGCCCCTAAAGCAATTAAATAAATAGATGAGAAAAATGAAAGTCTAATAATAACATCTAATAAATAGTCCTCTGTTTGCTCTCCCGGTCTAATTCCAGGAATAAAAGTACTACTTTTAGCAAAGTCTTCACTAATTTTATCAATTTTTGATTGTTGAATTCCTAACAAGATTGTTAAGCCAAAAGTTATTAAAATAAATAAGAAGAATCCAAGTGGTTGAGTTAATTGTAAATTTGAATAAACTCAATTATAATAAGCACTTGTATTAGCATCCATTAAATTAGCAATCATAGTCGGAACACTAATAATCATCAATGAAAAAATGACACTCATTATTCCGGCGGGATTAGCTTTAATTGGAAGATAACTTAATTCTTTTTCATTTTTAGAAAGTCCAGCTCCAACTTGTTGAATAGGAATTTTTCTTTCTGCTATAGTAAAAATAACAACGACAATAATTGTTAACATATAGCCTAATAAATAAACTGTGAAATTTATAATTTCTTTTAATATTAAAGAAGATTTTTTTAGTCCTGGAACAAAAAATTCGAATGCTCTTCTAAAAGTGGGAATTAAATTAGCGGCAATACCAACAAAGATTAATAAACTTGTTCCATTACCTACACCTTTATTAGTTATTTGCTCACTTAAAAATAAAGCAAAGAATGAACCGGCAATTAATATTACTGGCAAGATAAAATAACCATAAATTAAATTACCTTTAGTTCCTAAGACAGTTGTTATTTGTTTAACAAAAGTTATTCCAAATCCTTGACGAGGATTTAATAGCGCTCTTGTAATTAATAAAGATTGTACAATCGCAAAAACTACTGTTAAAAAATAAGTAATAAAATTAATTTTGACTCTACCTTGCGGACCCGATTGGCTTAACCTATGAATGGAAGGAAAAGCTTTTGTCTGCAAAATCATCATTACTAAACTAGCAGAAATAAAGGGTCCAATTCCCAATGCCACAATTGAGAAATTTCTTAAGCCTCCTCCACCTACTAAGTTTAAAATCCCAATAAAATCACCTTGGGTAAGCTTATCTTGGTTGACTAAATTTATACCGGGAATTGTAATAGTTCCGGCCGCTAGAAAAATAGTCAAGATAAAAAGGGTGAACAAAATCTTTTTAAAAAGATCATGATTTAATCACCATTCTTGTCATGCATTACGTCGATCATTAAAAAACTTATCAACTGCTAAGCGTCTTTCTAATCTTTCACTATCGATTTCTTTTTCTAACTCTTTATTTTTAGCCATTATTTAACCTCGATTTTTCCTCCAACTTTTTCAATTGCAGTTTTAGCAGATTGTGAAAGTGTAGGAATTTGTACATTTAGTTTTTTATTTAAAGTTCCATTACCTAGAATTTTAACAGGTAAAGTTCCTTTAATTAATTTATGTTTAAAAAGAGAATCATAAGAAACGACTTCGTTTTCTTTGTAAACTCTTTCTAATTGAGCTAAATTTACAACTTGGTATTCAACATGGTTAACATTGTTAAATCCGCGTTTTGGCAATCTTCTAAATAGTGGGTTTTGACCACCTTCAAAACCTAATCTTACTGTGCTTCTTTTAGTTTGGCCACTTTGACCACGACCTGCTTGCTTTCCTTTTCCTGCAGCATGTCCTCTACCAACTCTATGTTTTTCTTTTCTTGCACCTTCGGTTGGTTTTAAGTTATGTAATTCCATAATAAATTCCTTCCTAAATAATTATGATAGCAATTGCTTTACGTCAATATCACGTAATTTAGCAATTTCTTCTACTGTTCTTACTTTTTTAAGTGCATTAATTGTTGCAATAACAATATTTTGTTTAGTTCTTGATCCATAAGTTTTGGTAGAAATATCTGTATATCCAGCCAATTCGACAACAGCTCTAACTGTGCCAGAAGCAATAATACCAGTACCTTTTTTAGCTGGTCTTAATTGAATTTTTGATGCTAAAAATTTTTCACTAATTTCATGTGGAATTGTTCCTTTAATAATAGGAACAGTAATAATATTTTTTTGTGCATCTTTAACTGCTTTTTTAATCGCATCTTGAACTTCGTTGGCTTTTCCATGTCCAAAACCAACTTTACCTTTTTTATCACCAACTACAACATAAGCAGAAAATGAAAATCTTCTTCCACCTTTAACAACTGTTGTAACTCTGGCAACATTAATAACTTTTTCTTCATATTGGTTTTGTTCTGAAAAATTACTCTTCTTTTGATTATTATTTTGACTATTGTTACGTTTATTTTGTTTATTTTCATTTGAAGTAGGTTGTTGTTTATTTGCTCTTGTTGAATTGTTAACTACTTTTGTAGGTTTGATTTCTTCTTTTTCCTTAACTACAGGAACTTCTAAGTCTTTATTTTCATCAAGAATTTGTTTAATGTTTTTATCTTCAGCCATTAGAATTTAACCCCTTCTTCTCTTAAAGCATCACAAAATGCTTGTAATTTTCCATGATATATATAACCAGAACGGTCAAAAATAATTTGTTCAATTTTTGCTTGTTTTAAGCTCTTTGCAAACTCTTTAGCAACTAATTTAACACTTGCAGTATTATTACCTTTTTTAGCAAGTTGTTTTGTAGATGCTGCTGCTAGTGTTGTATGATTTTCATCGTTAATTGCTTGTGCATAAAAATTATGTAAAGATTTGAATACACAAACTCTAGGAATTGCTTTTGTGCCTTTTGCTAATTTATTAGTAATTTTTAAATGTTTAGCTTGGCGTCTTTCGTTTCTTGATAACATTTTAATACCTTAAACTACTATTTAGAAGCAGTTTTTCCTTCCTTACGACGAATAATTTCATCTTTATACATAATTCCCTTACCTGAATATGGGCTTGGGCGTCTAACATCTCTTAAATTAGCAGCAAATTCACCAACAGCTTGCTTATCAATTCCTGAAATAATAATATTTGTTGGTTTTGGAAGTTCTAATTTTAAATTGCTTGGAACTTCTAATAGTACAGGATGTGAATATCCTGCTATAATTTCAATTTCTTTTCCTTTAAGGGTTGCTTTATAACCAACACCTTTAATTTCAATTTCTTTTTTGTAACCTTCTGAAACACCAATTAGCATATTTTTAATATTAGCATTTGTTGTACCGTGCAACTGTTTTGTAGATTTTTCTTCATTAGTTCTTAAGGTTTTAATTTCATTATTTTCAACTACAACTTTAATCAAAGGAGAAAATGTATATTCCAAAGTACCTAGTTTTCCTTTTATTAATATATGATTTTGATTTATATTAACCTCAACTCCATTAGGAATAAGTAAAATTCTATTTCCAATTCTAGACATAATTATAGTTTTATCAAACGAAAGCGATTACTTCGCCACCAACGTTTGCCTTTCTTGCCTCTTTATCAGTTAATAAACCTTTTGATGTTGAGATAATTGCAGTACCAAAACCGCTTAAAACTCTAGGTAATTTTTCACTAGGTGAATATACTTTTAATCCTGGTTTTGAAATTTTCTTAATTCCTGAAATAGCAGATTGGTTTTGATTTAATCCTTTATATTTAAGAGTGATCTTAATTTCTTTAAATGATTTCTTTTCTTCTTTTATAACTTCATAAGAGGTTATATAGCCTTCATTTTTAAATATATCAAGGATTTTTTCTTTTTTAAGAGAATGAGGAACAATTACCTCATGATATTTACGAGCAATTGCATTTTTCATTCTAACAAACATATCTGCAATAGGATCAATAATAATTGCCATAATTATCAACTCGCTTTCTTAACACCAGGAATTTTGCCTTCATGTGCTAATTCTCTGAAACAAATTCTACAAATTTTATATTTTCTTAAAACTGCATGAACTCTGCCACATATTTGGCATCTAGTATATTTTCTAACTTTGAATTTTGGTTCACGTTCAGCTTTAACCATTAATGATTTTCTTGCCATACTATACTAATTCCTTTCATTATGATGCCTTAGCAAATGGCATTCCTAAATGTTTTAATAATGCTAATGCTTCTTTATTTGATTTTGCAGTGGTTACAATAATAACATCCATACCTTTTAATTTACGAATCTTATCAAAATTGATTTCTGGGAAAATAATTTCTTCTTTTATACCAAGAGCATAATTCCCTCTACCATCAAAACTTTTGGTACTTACACCATTAAAATCACGAACACGTGGTAATGCTACATTGATTAACTTAGTTAAAAATGATCACATTCTTTCACGTCTTAAAGTAACTTTGCCACCCATTGGCATACCTTCACGTAATTTTCATGATGCTAATGATTTTTTAGCGGTTGTTTGATATGGCTTTTGACCAGTAATTTGAGTTAATTCAGCCATAACTTCCTCGATAGCTTTTGAGTTTGAAACTTCGTTTCCAGCAGTCATATTGATAACAATTTTTGATAGTCTAGGAACTTGCATAATTGAAGAATAATTAAATTCTTTAATTAAAGTTGGACGAATATCTTTTAAATACTTTTGTTCAAGTGCTAATTTTTGTTCTTTTGCCATTTTGCTATCTCCTTACGCTGTGACTACTTTATTTACTTTTTTCATAACTCTTTGTTTTTTGTTTGTTTTGCTATCAATTTTTCAACCAATTTTTGTTCCTATTGATTTTTGTCCTTGTGCACCTTTTTTAAGTAAATATGCAACATTAGAAATATGAATAGGAAATTCTTTCTTTTCAATTCTACCTTCTTGGTTTTCTTGAGAAGGTTTGTGGTGTTTTGTTTTCATATTAACACCTTTAAGAGTAACAGTTTGATTTTTAGTATCAGTGGCAAGAACAGCAGCAAATTTTCCTTTGTCTTTACCAGAAACTACTAATACTAAATCATTCTTTTTGATTTTTGCTTGAGCCATTACAATACCTCCGGAGCAAGTGAAATTATTTTTAGATAACCTTTGTCACGAAGTTCACGTGCAACTGGACCAAAGACACGAGTTCCTCTTAATGAACCGTCTTCTTTAATTAAAACTACGGCATTATCATCAAACTTAATATGTGAACCGTTAGTTCTAGCTATTCCTCTTTTTGTTCTTACAATAACAGCTCTAACAACTTGACCTTCTTTAACAAAACCGTTAGGTATTGCTTTTTTTACTGTCACAAGAACTACATCACCAATATTAGTACTTCTAACAATAGAACCACCCAAGTTTTTAATAATCATAACTTCTTTTGCGCCTGAATTGTCGGCAACATTACATCTTGAAAATTCACTAAGCATTTTCATTACCTCCGACAGCATGCGATCTTATTTCAACTAATCTAAAATGTTTAGTTTTTGAAAGAGGACGAGTTTCTTGAATTCTAACAACATCTCCAATTTTTGCTTGATTTGTTTCATCATGTACAGCAAATTTCTTCGATTTTTTGAAACGTTTAGCATATAAAGGGTGTTTTTCATAAGTTTCAACTAGAACAGTAATAGTTTTATTGTTTTTTGTACTAATAACTGTACCAACTAATGATTTACGATGGTTTTCTCTAATTTCAGCCATTATTTATCTCCTTTATTTGTTTCTTCTTTTTTGTTATTACTCATTTTTGGTGATTTTTGTTCAAGTTTTTTAACATTGATAGCAGTAAGAGTTCTTGCAATATCTTTTTTAATTAAATCAATTTTATGAACTTGATCAAGTTGACGGGTAGCATTTTTAAATCGTAATGAGAAAAGTTCTGCTTTATATTCTAAAAGTAAATCTTGTAATTCTTTTAATGATTTTTCTTTTAATTCTGAATATTGCATATTACATTTCCTCCTTTACTAACATTGATTCTTTAGGTTCATTATTTTGGATAGTTTCATTTTTAGAAATAACTTTTCAAGTAACCGGTAATTTATGTCCGCCTAATCTTAAAGCTTCTTTCATTACATCCAAACTATTTCCTGTAACTTCAAACATTACAGTTCCTTCTTTTACAACAGCAAATCATTGGTCAGGGCTACCTTTACCAGAACCCATACGAACACCAATAGGTTTGTTAGTTTTTGACATGTGAGGGAAAATATTAATAAATACTTTACCTTCACGGCCCATGTGTCTAGTAATAGCAATACGGGCTGCTTCAATTTGTCTTGCACTTATTCAAGCAGATGAAGTTGATTTTAAACCAAATTCACCAAATCTTACTGTGTTATTTCTATGAGCTTTGGTTTTATCGTGGCGAATACGAAACATTTTTCTATGTTTAGTTCTTTTGGGTTGAAGCATGTCTTTCACCACCTTTTCTTACTCTTTTTTCTTTAATTTCTGCTTGAAAAGATTTTTCAACATCATTTTTTTGATCGTCACTTAATATTTCACCTAAAGATACTCAAACTTTAACACCTAAAATACCATATGTTGTTTTTTCTTTTGCGATTGCAAAATCTACATTTTGTCTTAAAGTGTGAAGTTTCATTTCTCCTTCAGTGTAACCTTCAGTTCTAGCCATATCAACACCATTTAAACGTCCTGATACAGCTGTTTTTATACCTTTGGCACCAGCTTTCATTGCACTTCTTATAGCAAATTTTTGTGCTAGTCTAAAGCTTCCACGATTTTCTAGTTTTTCAGCAATTCCTTCTGCTAAAAGTCTAGCATTTAAATCTGGTTTTTTAAGCTCTATTACTTCAATAGTAATATTTGCTTTTTTGTTTTTAAGAGTTTTTTGTAAAGTTGTTGTTATATTTTTAATATTTTCGCCACCGTTTCCTAACATAGCTGCAGGTTTAGCAGTGAAAACATTTATAATAACATGATTATTTTGATCTCTTTTAATTTGAACATTACCAATTTGATATTGACGTACTTTTTTGTCAAAGAAATCATAAATTTTTTGATCTTCTAATAGTAAAGTAGCAAATTTGTCTTTATCAGAATATCAAGTAGTATTAAGTTTTTTGGTAATTCCATAACGAAATCCATTTGGATTAACTTTTTGACCCATTATTTGCCTCCTTTACTTGAATTATTTTCTTTAGCAGTAGGTTTTTTAGCTACTGAAGATTTAGGTTTAGAAGTGGTAGAAGTTGATTTTGTTTCCTTCTTAGTTTCATTATTGTTTGTTGCTTTTTTGTTATTTGTAGAAACTGTTTTTTTAGGTTCAGAAGTTTTTGCAATTTTCTTTTCTACTTCTTTATCCATAGGTTTTGCAATTTCTTTATTTTTATCATCATTAGCATTTTTAATCATTTTTTCAACTTCTTCATGTGAAGCTATTTCTGATAATTTAATATAGAAATTACTTGTTCGTTTAAGAATTGGGAAAGCTCTACCTTGAGAATGAGGTTGAAATCTTTTCATGGTAGGTCCATCTCCAACAAGAATTTCAGAAACATATAATTTTTGAGCATCAAGTCCAGCATTATTAGTTGCATTAGCAATAGCTGAATTTAGTAATTTAAGAATAATAGAAGAAGCTTTTTTATTTGTTGATTTAAGAATAAGTAATGCTTGAGTAACTGAACGGTAACGAATTAAATCTGCAACCAATCTAGCTTTTCTTGGACTAATTCTTTGCATTTTAACTGACGCAGTCACTGTTTTTGAAAGTAAATCATGTAAAGCCATATTATTTCTTTCCTTTATCTGCACCATGTCCAGAAAAGTTTCTAGTAGGAGCAAATTCACCTAATTTGTGACCAACCATATCATTAGTAATGAAAACATCAACAAATGCTTTTCCTTGATGAACTTGGAATGTTAATCCAACAAAATCAGGATAAATGGTTGAACGTCTTGATCATGTTTTAATAGGACGTTTTGGTGCTTTTCCTTCAACAATCGCCATTACTTTTTTCATAACATGTTCATCAACAAAAGGAGCTTTTTTTAGTGAACGAGCCATTATTTAGTTTCCTTTCTTCTTCTAATAATAAATTGATTTGATGCTTTTTTAGTTCTTCTTGTTTTAACTCCAAGAGCTTTTTTACCTCAAGGTGTCATTGGGCTTTTTCTACCAATAGGTTGTTTACCTTCACCACCACCATGTGGGTGATCATTAGGGTTCATTGCACTACCTCTAACAGTTGGACGAATTCCCATTAATCTAGTTCTACCGGCTTTTCCAATATTTACTAATGAGTGTTCTTCGTTTCCTACTTCTCCAATAGTTGCACGACATGAACCTAAAACTTTTCTAACTTCACCAGATTTTAGTCTTAGGATAACATATCTTCCTGATTCATCCTTACCTAATATTTGAGCAGAACTTCCCGCTGAACGAGCAATTATTCCACCTTGTTTTGGTTGTAATTCTATATTATGAACAAATGTACCTTCAGGGATATTTTTTAATGGTAATGAGTTACCAATTTGAATATCGGTTTGTTCTCCTGAAATAATTTGTTGTCCAATTTTAATGCCTTTAGGGCTAATAATATATCTTTTTTCACCATCTTTATAGACAACTAATGAAATATTAGCAGATCTATTTGGGTCATATTCAATGGTTTTAACAATAGCAAAAATATTATCTTTATCTCTTTTAAAATCAACGATACGATAAAATCTCTTTAATCTACCACCATGATGACGGATTGTGATTTTCCCTTGATTATTTCTTCCTGATGTAGTTGGAAGAGCAACTAATAATGATTTTTCTGGTTTGTGACCTGATAAATTAGTTTTGTAATCAAGAGATGACATATTACGACGGCCATTAGTATAAGCTTTAAATTTTCTTATTGCCATAGTAATTTTTCTCCTATCTTAAAAATATTTTTTCTTTTAAGAATTATTTTTATTTTTTTAAATTAATTTTATATTTATGCAAAATTAATCATTATTTTGTTTCTTCTTTTTTAGTTGAAGTAACTTTTTTTGTTGATTGTTTTTTTGTAGCAACTTTTGTTAATGAATCAGATTTCATTTCATCATTTTTAGGTGTTGCTTTTTCAGTTTTTTGTTCTTTTTCTTGTGCTGCTTTTTGAATTTTAGCTGCAGCCTTTAATTCAGCTTCAGTAGGTTCTTTTACTTCTTTTGCTTTAGCCTCTTTAGCAAGTGCCTTAGCTTCTTTTTCTGCTTCTTTAGCTTCATCAGCAAAAAGAATAATTTTAGATTCTTTAGTTAAATAAACAAGCGCTTTTTTAACAGCATTTTTAAAACCTTGAAATCTTCCTAATTTAGTAGGTTTTTTATCATAGTTAACAATGTTTACTTTTAAAACTTTGACATCAAAGATAAATTCAACAGCTTTTCTAATTTCAATTTTATTGCAACGTTTGTCAACAGCAAAAGTATAAATATTTTGGGCTGATCTTGCAACTTCTGACTTTTCAGTAAGTATTGGATATTTAATAACTTCATTTACGTTCATTATTTAACCATCCCTTCTAATATTTTTATGTCATCTTTGCTAATAATCAAAACATCAGCAGCTATTAACGATTCTATTGACAAACTTGTTATTTTTGTAACGCTAACATTAGGTAAATTTCTTGCTGATAAAAATACATTTTCATCATTTGAAACTAATAAAACATTGTTTAATAAAGCTAAGTTATCTTTATTTAATTCAACCAATAATTTTTTAGTTGAAGGTTTTTCAAGTTTATATTCTTTAACTAAAATAGATTTAGCATTTGCTAATAAAGTTAATGCTGATAATAAAGCATTTTTTCTAGCTTTTTTATTTATTTTTAAATTATAGTTTCGTGCAGTTGTTGGGCCGAATGCTCTACCACCACCAACAAAGATTGGGCTACGCATTGATCCAGCTCTAGCATTACCAGTTCCTTTTTGTCTTCAAGGTTTTTTTCCGGTACCGCTAACTTCACCACGAGTTAAAACTTTATGGTTAGCAAAACGTCTAGAAGCTCTTTCTGATAAAATCGCATCAAAAATTGCTTGATTATATATTTTTTCTATTCCAAATACAGACTTAGGTAAGGTTATATCAAAAGAAACATTTACTTTGGTTTCATTATGTTTAACTTTTGGTAAGTTTTCTTTTGACATTACTTTAGAAGTTGAAGTTTTAGTATTTTTTGAAGTTGTAGATGAATTTTTAGTTAGCTTAGAAGTTGAAGTAGATTTTTTAGTGCTTACTTTTTTATTATCATTTTCAGACATTATTTATCTCCTTCAGCTTTTTTAATTGCTTCATTTACAATGTTTTTCATTTCTTTTAATGACATTTCCATATTAATTTCAACATTGTATTTTTTAGCTTGTTCAAATAATTCATTTTTTGCAAGAGCTTCTTTTAAGTTTAACAATTCAATTGCTTGTTTCTTAATTGAAGTTTTAATTGCACTTTTAATAACAACAAAAGCACCTTTTGCTCCTGGAATACTACCTTTGATAATTAACATATTATTTTCGGCATCTTCTTTAATAACTTCTAAGTTTTGAATAGTAACTTGTTCTGTACCTAAGTGACCAGGCATTGTCATACCTTTTCAAACTCTATTTCCAGAAATATCTCCAATAGATCCTGTTTGTCTAATTGGTTGTGAACCACCACCACCACCATGTGATTTAGGTCCTATGTGTTGGTTATGTCTTTTTATAGTACCGGCAAAGCCTTTACCTTTTGATATAGCTGTAACGTCTACTATTTCTCCTGCTTCAAATAATGAGGCATCAATAGTATCACCTAAGTTATATCCAGACATTTTACGGATTTCCTTAACGAAGCGCTTAGGTGTTGTATTAGCTAGTTTGAAACGATTAATTTCAGGTTTTTTAATTTGAGATTTTTTCTTGTCTTCTAAAGCTAATTGGGTTGCAACATACCCATCTTTTTCAGAGGTTAAAACTTTAGTAACAACATTTGGTTTAACTTCAACTATTGTAACCGGAATTAAATCCCCGTTAGAAGTAAATAGTTGTGTCATTCCAACTTTTCTTCCTAAGATTCCTTTCATAATTTCCTTTCTTGAATGTTTAAATGAGAATTTCCCATTAAAAAAACAAAATTCTGTTATTGCTTAGTAACAGACTTAATGCTAATTTGAACTCCAGCAGGAAGTTCTAATCTTTTTGCTTTATCAGCCAAAGTTTCGCTCACGTTGTTTAAGATAATTAAACGTTTATGAGTTCTACTTTCAAATTGTTCACGACTTTTCTTATTAACATGAACACTTCTTAAAATTGTGATAATTTCTTTACGAGTTGGTAAAGGAATTGGACCACTAATTTCTGCTTTTTCAGATTTTGCTAATGTAACAATTTTTTTAGCAGAATCTTCAATTAAATAAGCGTCAAAAGATTTTAATTTAATTTCTAATTTCATTTATTTGTTCTCCTTGTTCATTTTCTTGAACTAATTCCACACAAGTTATCAATATCCGAGATGAACAACTAAGCTCGGCATATCGTAACCTCATGCTTCAAAATTGTAGTTGCATTGAAATTTTATAACAAAAAGTCTTTTTATAAATAAAAAAAATATTTTTTCTAAAATATGAAAATGAACGAACATGAAAATCAAAATTATTTTGTTTTGTCTTTTATTTACAAAATAAAATTAAGGTAAAATAAATATACAACTTTTTTGGAACAGTTTTAAGGAGAAAAATGAAAAATAATAATTTTGAAAGTAAAGAATACTTGATGTTAATGGATAAATGATTTAGAGCAGCTAACTATATTAGTGTAGGACAAATTTATTTAAGAAATAATCCTCTTCTAGAAAGTAAATTAACTAAGGATGATATAAAAATTTATCCAATTGGTCATTGAGGAACAATTCCAGGGCAAAATTTTATTTATACACATTTGAATCGTGTTATCAATAAATATGATTTGGAAATGTTTTATATTGAAGGACCTGGACACGGTGGACAAGTTATGATATCAAATTCATACTTAGATGGTTCATATACTGAAATCTATCCTAATATAACCCAAGATAAAGAAGGACTAAAACTTTTATTTAAGCGTTTTTCTTTTCCTGGAGGAACTGCAAGTCATGCAGCACCTGAAACTCCTGGTTCAATTCATGAGGGTGGTGAATTAGGATATTCGCTAAGTCATGCAACAGGTTTTATATTAGATAATCCTAATATAATAGCAGCAACAGTAATTGGTGATGGCGAGGCTGAAACAGGGCCTTTATGTGCTGGATGATTTTCAAATGTTTTTATAAATCCCGTTAATGATGGGGCGGTTTTACCAATTTTACATTTGAATGGAGCAAAAATTTCTAATCCTACTATCTTGAGTAGAAAAACCAATCAAGAACTAAAAGACTATTTTTTAGGAATGGGTTGAGAAGCAATATTTGTCGAAGGCAATGAGCCAATGAAAATGCACCAATTAATGGCAAAAAAATTAGATGAGGCGATTGAAAAAATTAAAAAAATTCAATTTGAAGCCAGAAAAAAAAGTGCTGATGAAGCCATTAGACCAATTTGACCTATGTTAATTTTAAGAACGCCAAAAGGTTGAACAGGGCCTACAAGTTGAAATGGTGAAGTAGTTGAAGGTAGTTTTAGATCACATCAAGTTCCCTTACCAGTTAGTGCATTAAACTTAAATCACATTAATGAATTAGAAAAATGACTAAAATCATATAAGCCTGAAGAACTATTCGATAAAAATGGTAAATTGATTCCTGAAATAAAAAAACTTGCGCCTAAAGGTTTAAAAAGAATGGCAATGCACCCTATTACAAACGGGGGAATAAACCCTAAAAAATTAATATTACCTAATTGAGAAAAGTATGCTTTATCATTTAAAAAGCCTGGAGAAATTAAAGCTCAAGATATGATTGAATTTGGAAAGTATGTTGCAGAAATCATAACTTTAAATAAGAATAATTTTAGAATTTTTGGACCCGATGAAACAAAATCAAATCGTTTAAATGCTGTATTTAATGTTACTAAAAGACAATGATTAGAACCTATTTCTAAAATTTATGATGAATGAATGTCACCTGAAGGTAGAGTAATTGATTCTCAATTAAGTGAACATCAAGCTGAAGGATTTTTAGAAGGTTATGTAATAACAGGGAGACATGGTTTTTTTGCAAGTTATGAAGCATTTTTAAGAGTAATTGATTCAATGATTACTCAACATATGAAATGAATGAAAAAATCACTTGAACTTAAATGAAGAAATGATTTTCCATCTTTAAATGTCATTGCTACATCAACTGCATTTCAACAAGATCATAATGGTTATACTCATCAAGATCCTGGTATTCTAGGACACTTAGCTGATAAAAGAGTAGAACTAATTAGAGAATATTTGCCCGCAGATACAAATACATTATTAGCGACAATGGAAAAATCATTTAATGATAGAAATGTTATTAATTTAATAGTAACTTCAAAACAACCAAGAGATCAATTTTATTCAATAGATGAAGCAAAAGAAATGATTAAAAATGGTTATAAAATAATTGATTGAGCTTCAAATGTAAATAATAATGAAGAACCCGATATTGTTTTTGTTGCTTCTGGAGTTGAACCAAATTTAGAAACACTTGCTGCTATATCGATTTTGCAAAAAGAAATGCCTAAATTAAAAATTAGATTTGTTTATGTATTAGATCTTTTAAAATTGAGACATCCAAAAAGAGATCCTCGTGGTATTGAAGATGAAGAATTTAATAGAGTGTTTACTAAAAGCAAACCAATTATCTTTGCTTTCCATGGTTATGAAAGTTTGATAAGAGACATTTTTTACGATCGTGAAAATCGTAATTTAATCATTCATGGGTATCGAGAAAATGGCGATATTACAACTAGCTTTGATATTAGATTGTTAAGCGAAATGGATAGATTTCATATTGTAAAAGATGCAAGCATTGCAATCACAAATAATAAAAATAATCAATTAACTAAAAAAATGGATGAAAAAATTTTATATCATACCAATTATATTCGTGAGTATGGCTATGACATGCCTGAAGTTTTAGAATGAAAATGAGAAAACATTAACACTAAAAAATAAATACATTTTTTTTTATGGTAAAATGTTGCTATAAATTAATAGAAACTGCATAAAGGAGCACAGATGAAAAAAGATATTCATCCAAATTACAAACAAATTAAAACAGTATGCACCTCTTGCAATACTGAACATGTTTTTGGATCAACAGCAGAAAAAGTTAATTTAGATGTTTGCTCTAATTGTCATGCATTTTACACTGGAGATCGTTCAACAGTTAAAGCACGTGGCCGTGTTGAAAGATTTAACAAAATATTAGAAAAATCTAAAAAAACTAACTAAAAAATCAAGTTTCTAGCTTGATTTTTTATTTTTTTAAATACAATAATGTGAACCATTCATTAGCATTGGTCTACTTTCTGAATTATCTCATTTAACTCCCAATCCTCCTTTGGTTTTAATTTCTCCTTTATTGGCACTTGCCATTTTTGCTACTCCAATAATCGACCCTATTGCACTTATGCCCATTGGCAAATAAGTAAAAATTGCTGCTAAAACTGGCCCAATAGCAAAGCCACCTTCATATTTTTGCATTTCATCTTCACTTAAAATGCGAAAATTACCCATTCTCACCTCCTTTAATTTGATTTTAAATAGATGAAAATAAGAAATTAAGAAAAATGAGAAAAAAATAGGAATTATTTAAAGAATTTTATTGTTTTGCAATTCTAGTATTTTATTGTAAATAGCATCACTATTGCAATCACCATCAAGTATTTCTGAGACAATTTTTTTAACTTCAGTTGTTGCATTTTGCATGGCAAAACTATATTTTGCTTTTTCTAACATTGGAATGTCGTTATTAGAATCGCCAAAAGAAATTAAATTTTCATTAGTAATATTTAAAATATTAAGTATTTTTTCAATGCCAGTATATTTAGAAATATGAGGTCCATTTAAATCTCAAAACACTCTTGAAGTAATTCTTTTTGAAAGATCAGGAAATAAATTATCATATTTTTTAGCAATATTTTTAATATTTTCTTCTGTTTGGCGTAAAGCAATTTGCAAAATAATTTCTTGTTTAGAAGTTATATCATTAATAGCTTCAGAAAAACTATAATGTTTTGATAAAGAGAAATATTTTTTATCTTCAGCAGTTAAAAAATTTTCATTTTTACAATACTCCATAATGGCGTAAAAATTTAAATTAGTAGAAATCGAAAATAGTGCAAATTCCTTTTTAGCAATTTCGTTTGCCATTTCTGTTTCTTTTATTGATAAAGAATAAGGAATGAAAACTTCATTAGTTATTAAATTGTAAATATCTGCGCCATTATTTAAAACGGCAAAATCAGGTTTAAAATACTTGTAAAATATTTCTGTGTTTTTATATCCCCTGCCAGTAACAAATGCAATTTTATGACCTTGTTTTTGCAATTCTAATAATTTCTCAATAATTTTTTTGCTTAATGTTTGATTAGATTTTAATAAAGTGCCATCCAAATCAAAAGTAATTAATTTCATAATGTATTTCATTATATATTAGTTTTTTTATAAATAAAAAATAACTACTACCAATTTTTTACAGTAATAGTTATTTTTTATTTTAATTATTTAAGAATCTTAACAACTGATCCAGCACCAACAGTTCTTCCACCTTCACGGATTGAGAATTTTGTTCCTTCTTCAACTGCAATAGGTGAAATTAAGGTAACGGTAAATTCAACATTATCGCCAGGCATTACCATTTCACGTCCTGGTTTAAATTTAATAGAACCAGTAACGTCTGTAGTACGGAAGTAAAATTGTGGTTTATAGTGTTCGAAGAATGGTGTATGACGACCGCCTTCTTCTTTTTTAAGAATATAAACTGCTGCTTCAAATTCTGTATGAGGGATAATGGTTTTAGGTTTAGCTAAAACTTGTCCACGTTCAACATCTTCTCTATCAATTCCTCTTAATAACAATCCAGCATTATCACCTGCTTGAGCTTGTTTTAAGTTTTTACGGAACATTTCAATTCCTGTAACAACAGTTTTTTTGGTTTCTTTTAATCCAACAATTTCAACTTCTTCATTTAATTGAAGAACCCCACGTTCAACTCTACCAGTTGCAACAGTTCCACGACCAGTAATTGTGAAAACATCTTCAATAGCCATTAAGAAAGGTTTGTCGATTTCTCTTTTTGGTTCGTCAATATAATTGTCAACTGCATCCATTAAATCTAGAACGATTTTTTCATATTCTGGATCACCTTGTAATGCTTTTAATGCACTACCCGCAATAACAGGTGCATTGTCGCCATCAAAACCATATTCTGATAAAAGAGCACGAACGTCCATTTCAACTAAACCAACTAGTTCATCTCTTTCTTCTGGTTTGATCATGTCAATTTTGTTTAAGAAAACAACGATTTTAGGAACACCAACTTGTTTTGCAAGTAGAATGTGTTCACGAGTTTGAGGCATAGGACCATCTGTAGCAGCAACTACAAGAATAGCTCCATCCATTTGTGCGGCACCTGTAATCATGTTTTTAACGTAGTCAGCGTGACCTGGACAGTCAACATGGGCATAGTGACGTTTTTCTGTATTATATTCAATATGTGAAGTATTGATTGTTATACCACGAGCTTTTTCTTCTGGTGCATTATCAATTGCAGCATAATCTTTAGCTTCTGATAAACCTTTTTTTGATAAAACAGTAGCGATAGCAGCTGTTAATGTGGTTTTACCATGGTCAACGTGACCGATTGTACCAATATTTACGTGTGGTTTTGAACGGTCAAAATCTAATTTTGCCATTTTTTTCCTTTCATTTTATTTTTATTTTTATGATTAAACGCGTTTAACCATCCTAAGTATAGCCTTTCATCTATATCCTGTCCAATCGCATTTATCCTAGCGCTATAATTTTAACAAAAAAAGCATTTTTATATTTAATAATAAAAAT
This sequence comes from Metamycoplasma buccale, assembly GCF_046774455.1. GTDB lineage: Bacteria > Bacillota_I > Bacilli_A > Mycoplasmatales > Metamycoplasmataceae > Metamycoplasma > Metamycoplasma buccale. Next base: position 652,746 of record NZ_CP177249.1, read on the forward strand.
AATTAAAAAACTTAAAATAAACAACAAAAAAGCCTCAAATTAAGGCTTTGTTTATTTAACAAATTATTAATTATTATTAATAATAAAATCCTGGCATTTCAAGTGAAACTTCTTTTGTTTCATTAGTTTCTTTATTAGTAACTTTAAAATACATTGTTACAGTGCACGATAGTCATTCTTTTTTTTGTTCATATTTAAACTTATCTGTTAGTATTTCTATGTCATATTTTGATTTAATGTTTTCGACAATTTTAGCAACTTTATTATTATCATCTAAATCTTTGTTTAAAAGTTCAACAAATTTTTCAACCTTTTTAAAATTGTCTAGTTTCTTAAATTCTTCATCATTAAATAAATTTTGAATTTCTTTTTGTCCAATTGATATATATGCTTTAGCAAATTTTTGGATTTCCATTTCCAAAAAACCTACTTTATTTATAGAAGCGAATCCTTGCAAATTATAAGTGATTGGAGATTTATCTTTATTATATTTATCGATTGCATTAATAGTAATATCTAAAAAGTATTTGCTTGGGCCAGAATTAACACTTTTTTCTGTCTCAGCATCTTGATAAATAAAATCACCTTTTTTAGTCAAGTTTAAGTCAAGTTCGTAATCAAAATCTTTATAATTTTTAGCAAAAGTAGTATTAAAATATTTTTTTAAAATTTCTAATTGTTCATTTCATGTTTTTGTTTTTTTAAGTTCATCTATAATTTGATCAGATGAAACATATTTTGCTTCTTGTTTTAAAGATGTTATATTAATTAGATTAGTATCTTTAACATCTTGTTTATCGAATCCATATACAAATCATGTAATAGTTTTTCATTCAGTTGAATTTTTTTCTTTTCATTTAGCCTGAACATGGATATTTGTTGGTCCATGATGATGAAGTCTAAAACCATCTTCTTCACTATTTGAAAATTTAAAATCATATTTGTTTAAATCTAATTCACCATCTACTAAGCAATATTTTTTTAATAATTCAAATTGTTCTTTTACATTAGTAGAAGGAATTTTGTTAAACATTTCTATAAATTGATTAGATGCTATTTTATTTCCTTCTTTAGTTGCTTGATTATAAAATTTTATATCAGCACCTTCACTTACAACTTTGCCTTCTAACTCTTTAAAACCAGTTATAGTGTACTCATAAGGTATTTTTGTTTTTGTTTCATAATTAATTATGTTATAAACTAGCATTAATGAGTTTGAAGCAGCTTTAGTTCTTTTTAAATCTAATTCATATTCATAATTATCTTTATCTATTCCCTTAATATCCATATGAACATAAGGCGACAAGATTTGAGCAACTTCTTCAAAAGTTTTTGCTGTTTTTAATTTTTCTAATACTTCTTTTGCAGTTACTTTATTCTTTTCATTAACTAATTTTGAGAAAAATTTAACACCAAAGTCATTACCAAAATCTTTTGGGTGTTCTTTTGATTCTATTTTTTTAAATCCTGTGATTGTTTTTGTTATTTCAGCTTTTTTGCCGTCGCTTTCTCTAATTATAGTAATTTTCAAAATTGCAATGTTTGCTTTCAAGTCTTTTATAACTTCAAATTTTTCTACTTTATATCCTTTTTTAATATCAAAAGAAACATCATTTTTTGACAATGATTTTAATGGTTTATTGGCAATATCCTTTATATTTATTTTATTTATTGATGATTCTAAATCTTTTATTAATTTAGGATCTTCACATTTTATTGCTAATAGTGGTAATGATAACATTGAAGCACTGGTCAAAATTGTTATTAACCAACGTTTATTTTTTTTCATTTTTTTGATTACTCCTAGATATTTATTTGTTATTTTTATTGATAATTTACAAAAAATATTATACTCTAATTACATAAAAAATGTTATTTTTTTAAAATTTTTACCATAAATTATTAAACTAGAATTATATTTTTTATGTTAAATTTCTTTTTTAAGGATAAAAAAATTCAAGTTTTAACTTAAATGCTAGAAAGTAACATGAAGTGCAACACCTATGTGCTTCATGTTTTATTTTATATTTTTCAAAAGTTAAAAAACAAAAATACACTAAATATTAGTGTTTGAGTATATTTGAAATTAGTTTATTAAGCAAATATTTTGTTATATTCTTCTATTAATTCTTTTTCGTATAAAGCATATGAGGATTTTCAATTAAAAATTTTTCTACGTTTAAAATTAATTCTTTCTGTGGCAATTTGAATTTCATTAATATCAATTTCATTAAAATTAGTGCCTTTAGCAAAAATTCTTCTAAAAATACCATTTCAATTTTCATTACTTCCTTTTTGTCATGAAGCATATTTATCAGTAAAATATACAAATATATTTAATTTGTAAGCTAGTAAACCAATTTTTCTAAATTCAAAACCATTATCTGTAGTAATCGATTTTACTGGGGTATTATTATTTGCAATTAAATTATTTAAAATTCTATTAAGATTACCAGGATGCTTACCTTTCATAACTGCCACATAACAAAACCTTGTTTTTCTTTCTACTAATGTGATTATATGATTAGCACCTCTAACATTTTTGCCACAAACTAAGTCAAGCTCTCAATGCCCAAATTCTAATCGATTATTTATTTCTTTTGGTCTTGCTCATATTGGTTTTATATATCTTGCTCCAACAAGGCGATCAATAACATTAGTTTTTGAACGTTTTCCTCCTTTTGTGTAATTTTTTCTTAATAAATCTTTTCTACTAAAAACTCATTTACCAGAGTTTATTCAATTAAAAATAGTTTTTAAACATGGTATTTCAAATTCATTTACACTCATATTATTTTTTATAAAAAAATAAGTTGATTCAACCGTTCAAAGTTTACCATCATATAATGCTGCAAATTGATCGATAAATTCTTCATATCTATCTCTTACTAAAAAATATCAAAAATAAGATCTATGTTTACTTCTGAGAATAGACTTTTGATTAGCTATTTCTGGATTGTAAATTAATTTATCATTATCAAAATTGCGTTTTATTTCGCGAGATATTGTTGATGGTGATTTTATTTGTTTGGCTATTTTTCTAATAGAAAAACCTTTATTTAAGTATTCTTGAATAATAATTCTATTTTTGTAATTTAAGTGATTATAATTAATCATGAGTACCTCTTGAAGCACTTTATTTAGGTTGCTCTTTTTTTATTTACTTTAATATAAAAAATGCAACCTATAAAAATTATTTCATAGTGTTGCACTTTATATTACAATGTAGCAATTCAAGTTTTAACTTAAATTTTAATAATGATTAATTTGTATCCTTGAATACATTTACTAATGTTTCTTGTAATTGATTTAATAAAATAGGAGTAAATGTTCCATTTTTAGCATAAGTTATTTTTCCATTTTCTTCACTTACCACAAAAGTGGTAGCATCACAAATTTCACTAATACCCATTGCAGCACGGTGGCGAGCACCATAACGATTGTCAATAGATTTTTTAGTTATTTTGTAATAAGTTGAAGCATAATGAATTTTATTATTCCTAATAATGATTGCACCATCATGTAAGGGACTTTGCTTATTAAAAATAGAAATAATTAATGAACTTGAAATATTGGCATCAATAATTACTCCGTCTGTTCTTAACATATCTAAATTATCTTTGTTTTCAATAGTAATAATTGCTCCAGTTTGAGTTTTAGATAAATATTCAAGTGCTTCTCTTAATTGGTGAATTAATCTAATCTTAGTTGATTGTCCTAAATTTAACTTAAGAGTTTTTGAACGTTTGAATGAACGAAATGCCAAAATTCCATAATGAGTACTAACAATTAAAAAAATAAGAACTGTTAAAACTAAAATAACATAATTTAAAGTCATACTATTATCCCTATCCTATCATCATTTATTAAGACCAATAATAATTAGTAACATAACAATAAACAAAGCAACAAATCCACTAATTATTCCAATTCTTGCGCTTTGACTAAGTGGTTTAGTGGTTTGTGCCAATGGGGAATCTGATCATTTTGTATATTCAACATAATTTTCATATTTAATTCTTATTTTGTTTTGTCTTTTTAAAGCTTCAAAAACTTCTGTTTCATTTTTTTCATCGATAATTTTCATTCATCTAATTTCTTTAAAAAAAGCAAAAATTTCCATTTCAGAGTAATCTTTTACATAAACTATTTCTTTTTTATATGCTTGAAACTCAGAGATAAGAATTGAAACATTATCTTCTTTAGGATCATATACTAGAGTTCTTTTGTCTTTTTGTTTCTCAGCATTTAAAATAGTTTGTTTTACTTTACTCATAAAATCTCCTTAATTTCAATAATATTTTACACATTATCTACTTAACATATTGGCATTTTGTATATAATAGTAATAATTATAATAAAAGCAAGGAGATAAAATGAAAAAAACTATAAGAGACTTAGATTTAAAAGGTAAAAGAGTTGTCTTAAGAGTTGATTTTAATGTTCCATTATCTGGTGGAAAAGTAGTTGATGCCAAAAGAATAATTAGTGCAATTCCTACAATTAATTATATTTTAAATTGTGGAGCAAGTTTAGTAATACTTTCACACTTAAGTAGAATTAAGAATTTAGATGATAAAAAGAAAAATTCTTTAAGACCTGTTGTTCAAAAATTTGCTAATTTGACTAATAGAATAGTTAAATTTGTCAACACTACTAAAGGATCTATCGTTAGAAAAGCTGCAAGTGAATTACAACCTGGAGAAATCCTTTTCTTAGAAAATACAAGATTTGAAGATTTAAATAATAAAGCAGAATCACAAAATTATGAAGCATTAGCAAGAGAATGAGCATCACTTGGTGATATCTATATTAATGATGCTTTTGCTACAGCTCATAGAGCGCATGCATCAACTGCAGGGATAGCAAATTATATTAATGAAAGTGCTATTGGCTTTTTAATGTTAGAAGAAATTGATCATTTATCAAAACTATTAAAAAGCCCTAAAAGACCATTTGTTGCTATTATAGGTGGTGCAAAAGTAAGCGATAAAATTAAAGTTTTAGAAAAACTATTCAACATTGCTGATAAAGTTTTAATTGGTGGTGGAATGGCTTATACTTTCCAAAAAGCACTAGGCAAAGAAATTGGTAAATCAATTTACGAACCAGACCTAATTGAATTAGCTAAAAAATATTTAGAACAATATAAAGACAAAATTGTTTTACCAATTGATAATGGTATTTCTAAAGAATTTGCTGATACTCCTGTAAAATATACAACTCCAGATGCGCAAAATATTCCTGCAGATTATATGGGACTAGATATTGGTCCTGAAACTGTTAAATTATTTGCAAATGAAATATCAAAAGCGGAAACTATTTTCTGAAATGGACCTCTAGGTGTTACTGAATTTAGTAATTATGAAATGGGAACAAGAGAAGTTGCTATTGCTATTGCAGATAATATTAAATCATACTCAGTTGTAGGTGGGGGAGATTCAGTTACAGCAATAAACAAACTAGGATATCAAGATAAATTTAGTTTTATTTCTACTGGTGGTGGTGCGTCTATAGAATTTGTTCAAGGAAAAGAACTTCCAGGAATTATGGCAATTCAAGATAAGCCTACTAAAAAACCTGTTGTGATGACAAAAAAAGAAGATTAAAATAATTAAAATTAAAATCAAGATTTATTATTTCTTGATTTTTTTTATTACCTTTTTAGAATAAAAAATAATATATAGTAAAATAAAAAAATAACATAAATAAAAAGAGGAGAAATATTATGAAAAGTTGAAAAAAATTGCTTTCATTAGGAGCAATTACACTAGCAGCAATTTCACCTAGTGTAATGGTTAGCTGTAATAGTGATAGCAAAATTAAAAATGAGTTAGATAAAACTAAAAAAGAATTAGAAAGTAAAAATAAAGAAATTCAAAAATTAAAAGAAGAAAGAAAAACTTTGGGGTTACTTTATGCAAATGCATGAAATACATTTACAGCTGATAAAGATAATGTGACATTAGGTCAATATAAAGCAGCAAAGCATGCATTTGACAAAATGATTAGTCAAACTTCTATATCACCAAACACAGATAAAGATGGAAAGGTTCAAAATCCTACAAATGGAAAATACATTCCAGCAGTTTTTATGGATATTGACGATACTATTTTAAATAACTTTGCTTATCAAAATTATTTAATAACAAATAACTTAACTTATAATCCAGAATCTTGAGATAAATTTGTAAAATCTGAAGCAAGCACAGAAGTTAGAGGTGCTATTGATTTTATTAAATATGTTTGATCAAAAGGCGGAGTTGTTATGTTCAATTCTAATAGAAATCAAAGCAACCAAATTCAAGCAACAAAAAACAATCTTAAAAAAATTGGCTTAGATGAAAAATACATGCCAGATTGAGTTTGATGAATGAAAGGTAGTGATGCCACAAAAGATAAACCATGGAAAGAAACTAAAGGAAAATCAAGTAAAGAAGAAAGAATGCATGCATTTGATACAAAAACTTTTGATTTATCAGAATATGGTAGTGGCAATGCAGTTAAATTTAGAACAATCATGAAAATAGGTGATGACATTAATGATTTTCATGATAATGCTACCAAAGGAAAAAGTACTGCAGAGCAAAAAGAAGCTGCAAAAAAATTTGAACATTTAATGGGTAATATGGATATTAATCAAAAAGGTGTTTACTTTGATAAAAAAGAATGAAAAACATTAGATTACGCAACAAGTTATGTACAAATAGGTGGTCAAGCTTCATACGGTGGTTGAGTTCATTCATTATTTAAAGCACATAATGTAGACACCGATGCATTATTAGAATTATTAAGAAAACATTCTTGAAAACCAACTGAGTAAAATTAAAATAAAAACTCCATTCTTGGAGTTTTTAAATTATTTTTATAAACTATTTTGATTAGGATCAACTGTTATAGTAGAATTATTACTTTCAAAATCAACTGATGAAATTACTTCATTAGAATGTTCTTCAGGTTTATTTTTATCTTTCTTATTTGATATTAAAATTACCGTTAACATTGAAATTAAAGTGTAAATCCCACCAAATACTAGTCAAACATCGGCAAAATTAAATGTTCCTGTATCAAGTCAAGGTAAATAAACAATATCCCTAACAGCCTTAAACAAGAATCTATCTACCATATTTCCCGTTGCCCCACTTGCAATAAGTGCAAATCCCGGAATAACATAACGATATATTTTATCTTTTAATAATCCACTAACAGCGATTGAAACTAACAAAATTATAATGCTTATTACATGTAGTCCCGGAATAGTCAAGCCTATTTCAATTGTTGTTCCAGCATGTAAAACAGATCTAAAACCAAATAAAAAATTTTCATAGATTGTTTTTCCATCACCTATATTTTTTCCGTCTTTATTAACTCAATGAAAAAGTTGTCCCTTGGTAACTAAATCTATAATTAATGTAACAACAAAAATTGATAAATAAATACCTAAATTTATTAAGACATTTTTTCAAGAATAAGTTTTTCAAAATTCTTTTGTGAAAAATTTAGGAACTTTTCTTTTTTTATCCATTAATTACCTCTTTACATCTTAAGCATATTTCTAATTTCTTATCGAAATTTTTTTCTTCAAAATGATTTCAACATCTTAAACATTTATAAGAATCTAATTTTTCTATTTTAAAATCTTTTGAAAAAGTTACTTTTGCAACCATTAATAATTTAACTAAATCTAAGGATTTAATAAAATCTGAATTTGATTTAATAAAAATATGCGCTTCGTTTTGTCTTTTAATTTCTTGTTTTTGAATAGATTCTTCAATCATTTTGTAAACAACATTTTTTAATTCAAAAAATTCATTTCACTTGTTTTCTTCAATTGAAGAAAGTTTATGTTTTTCAATAAATGGCAATAAATGAACTGATTTTTCTTTATTAGGAGTATTTAGATATTGATAAATTTCTTCACAAGTTGTAGGTAAAATTGGGCTTAATGCTTTTATTAATACTAGAATTGTTTTATAAAAAACATATTGAACTTGTCTTCTTTCAAAATCATCTTCTTTATTTAAGTAAAGTATATCTTTTGTTATAGAAATATAGTAACTACTTAAGTCAATTATAAAATTATTTACTTCTTTAATAACGTTAATAAAACGGTATTTTTCAAAATATTCTACTAGTCTAGTTTCTAAATTATTCAATCTTTCAATCATTAAAGAGTGAATAGAAGTTATTTTTTGTTCCTCAAAATTGTAATTAGCTAATCCACCCAACATAAATTTAATTGTGTTTCTAAATTTACGATAAATTTCAACGTTTTGTAAAATAATTTTGTCATCAATAGAAATATCATTAGTATATTCAGAATTAGCTACTCATAATCTTAAAATATCTGCGCCATATTTATCAATAATGCTAAGTGGATCAACTACATTCCCTTTAGATTTAGACATTTTGTTACCCTTACCATCTACAAGAAAACCATGTGAAAGTAATTCTTTAAATGGAGCTTTATGTCTTCATGCTACAGAATTAATTAAAGAACTATTAAATCAACCACGATATTGATCGCTTCCCTCTAAATATAAATCAAATGGTGCTTCTATACCCCCAGGTTTAACACCAATAGAAGTTGAACCTGAATCAAATCATACATCCATGATATCCATTTCTTTTGTGTAACCTAAGTTGCGATATTTTTTTGGTAATAATTCATCAGCACTTAATTCATATCAAATATCGCTACCATTTTTTGAAATCAAATCAATTACATAATCAAATATTTCTTCATTAATTATTGGTTTTTTATTTTTATCATAAAAAATAATAATTGGTACGCCTCAACTTCTTTGACGTGAAATACATCATGTTTCACGATTTTCTAACATTAATAATAGACGTTTTTTACTTCAATCATTATAAGTTTTAATATTATTTATTGATTTTAGAATTTCATTTTTAATAGGTTTTAAAGATACAAATCATTGAGGTGTTGCACGATACATTATTGGTAAATGAGTTCTTCAATCATGCGGATATTGATGTTTAATTTTATAAAAACCTATTAAATAATTATTTTCTTCTAAATATTTACCTATCAAAGGATTAGCATCATCATAAAATAGTCCTTGAAATTGCAAAGCATTATTATTTAACATTCCATCGTCTTCAACATGCATTATTTTTGCTAAATTATGCTTTGTTCCTATCATAAAGTCATCTTCACCAAATAGTGGCGCCATATGAACCAAACCAGAACCATCTTCTAAAGTTACATGATGTCCTTCAACAACTGGACAAATTAGCTTGTTAATTGGACTTTCATATTTTACATTTAAAAGATCTTTTGCTTTAAATTCATTAACAATTTGATAGTTTTCTCATTTACATTTTTCGGTAATTTTCTCAACCAAGTCTTTAGCGACTATGAAACTTCTATTATTAACCATCACACGGCAATAAATAAATTTTTCACCAATAGCAACACCACTATTAGCAATCAAAGTTCAAGGAGTAGTTGTTCAAATTAAAAGATTATCATTGGTAGTGATAATTTTATTTCCTTGTTTAATTTCGAAAGCGACATACATTGAAGGAGAGATGTGATCTGCATATTCTACTTCCGCTTCAGCAAGTGCTGATTGTGAAGATGGAGATCAGTATATTGGTTTTAAATCTTTATATATTAGTCCTTCCAAAACCATTTTTTTAAACAATTTTAATTGAGCTGTTTCTAGTGATTTATCAAGAGTAATATATGTTTCAGAAAAATCTGTTAACAATGATAATTTTTTAAATTGTGATTTTTGAATTTCTACTTGACTTAAGGCGTATTTCGCTGCTTCTTTTCTTAATTCAATAATTGAGAAATCTCTAGCTTTTTTCTTTGCCTCTGATAACATTTTATGTTCAATAGGCAACCCATGAGTATCTCAACCAGGTGTATAAGGTGAATAAAATCCTTGCATGTTTTTAAATCTAACAATAATATCTTTTAAAATTTTGTTCATAGCATGACCCAAATGAATATTTCCATTTGCATATGGCGGTCCATCATGCAAAATAAAAGAATTATGATTTTTGTTTCTTTCCAATAGAATTTTATAAATATTATTAGTTTTTCATAATTTATTAAATTCTTCTTCTTTTTGTGTTAGGTTCGCCTTCATTGAAAAATCTGTTTGGGGCATTAAGAGTGTATTTTTATAATCTTTTTTTTCTTCCATAAATTTTCCTTAAAAATATTATTAATTAGTTTTTACTTTGTTTAAAAAGAATGGAAATAATTTTCCTGGGTCTAATGGTCTTACTTTAAACTCTGGGTGAAATTGGACTCCCATATAAAATGGGTGGTTATCAATTTCAAATATTTCAGCAATTTCATTTTTATTATTAAATCCTGTAAATTTTGCATGTAATGTTTCGTATTCACTTGCTTTTTTATTAGAAATAAAATATTTATGTTTAAATCTTTCTGAAATTGTTGTTTTTTTATAAATAGAATAAGCAAGTGAATTTTTCTTAATGTTTATTTCTCTACTTCCTATTCTTACATTAAAATTATTTTCGTCGTGGCCTTTAATTTTTTCATTGAAAAATTCTATGTTTTGGTGAATATCATTTGAAAATTCTATACTATCAGTATCTTTATTAATTTCTCTAGCGTGACATGCTACCATGGCATGCATACCAAAACAAATTCCTAAAGTTGGAATGGCATTTTCTTTTCCATACTTGGCACATAATATTTCATTTTCTCATCCTTCATGGCCTTTACCTGGTAATAAGACAATACTATTAACCTTTGCAAGTTCTGATTTAATTTGTTCTTTAGATAAATTTATTAGATCGATATAAACAAAATTAATTTTTACATTTTCATAAACTGAAGCAATCGATAATGCTTCAATGATTGATTTATATGCATCATGAAAAATTACATATTTTCCACACATAGCAATATTTATTTCTTTACAATTTATATTTTTTGATTTATTAGTAAATTCTTCTCATTTTGTTAGATTTATTTTAGGAACTTTAATTTTAAAATGTTTGAAGATTGTAGCTATAACATTCTTTTTTTCTAAGTATAGTGGCGTTTGATAAATAACATCAAAATTGGGAATGCTTATAACATTTTCTTGATCTAAAAATGAAAATAGAGAAATTTTTTGATTTATATCATTTGTTATTGGTTTATCAGATCTTAAAAAAACCATATTAGGACTTATTCCAAGACTTCTTAAAGTGGCTATTGAGTGTTGAGTGGGTTTAGATTTGAAATCTTTGGAAACTTCGAGAAAAGGAACATATGAAACATGAATAAAAAATGTTTGATTGTAGTGTAAGTGATTTAATTGAGCTATTGCATAAAAAAATGGATTACTTTCTAAATCTCCTACAGTACCACCAATTTCAATAATCGCAAAATCTGGTTTATATTTTTTTCCAATATTAAGAATTACATTTTGAATTTCATTTGTGAAATGAGGTACCATTTGCATTGTTTTACCATTGAATTTATTTTCTTTTTCTTTTTCTCATAATCTTTGAAAAAGTTTTCCAGATGTATAAGATGATTCACCGGTTAAATCAGTTCCAATAAATCTTTCATAATATCCTAAATCTAAATCCGTTTCGGCACCATCTTCAGTTACAAATACCTCACCATGTTCAATTGGAGATAATATTCCGGGATTAATATTTAAATATGGGTCTAATTTCATTGAAAATACTTTAAACCCTCTAGCCTTAAGTAAATAGCCTACTGACGCTGCACAGACACCTTTACCTAGGCCACTAACCACCCCGCCTGTTACAAAAATATATTTAGTTTTAGTTTCCATAATATGCTCCTATTTATATAGAATAATATTTTATTTTATAATAATTAAATACAAATTTAAGAAACATTAAAACAAAATGGCACAACTATTAAAATTAAATAAATAAAAAACGTCATTAAAGACGAATTTTAAATTGGTTGTTTTAACAATATGGCAGGGGATGTAGGAATTGAACCCACACCAGAGGGTTTGGAGTCCTCAGTTCTACCATTAAACTAATCCCCTAAATAAAAGTTTATTTTGCTATTTTAAAGTAGCAAACATCACCATCTTCCATTAAATAATTTCGGCCCTCTAAATTAATTTTTCCAGCTTCTCTGCAACCTTTTTCTCCATTATATTTTATATAATCATCGAATTTAATAATTTCAGCTTTTACAAATTTTTTTTCAAAATCAGTGTGAATTACTCCGGCACATTCCGCGGCATTTTGTCCTTTTTTAAAAATTCACGCTCTCGCTTCAATTTCTCCAGCTGTAAAATAAGTAGCTTGATTTAATAAATAAAAACTTGATTTGATAATTAAATCAATCCCTGATTCATAAATATTATATTCTTTTAAAAATAGTTGCTTTTCTTCATTAGAAAATTGACTTAATTCTTGCTCAATTTTAATGCAAACAGGAATAAGGGTTTCTTCTCTTTTATCTAATTCACTTTTTAACGCTAAATAATGTTTTGCCAAAGATAAATTTTTAAAACCATTAGTATCTAAATTAGCAACATAAATAGTTGGTTTAAGTGTTAAAAGTTGAAATGATTTAACAATTTTTAACTCCTCAGAAGACAAATTAATATCTTTAATCATTTTTTCATTTTCAAGTGCTTCTCTTATTTTTAAAGCAACAGTAAATTCAAACTTTAATTCTTTATCTTGAGAATTTTGTGCTTTTTTTCCAATACGATTAATTACATTTTCTATGGTTTGTAAATCCGCTAAAATTAATTCTATATTAATGACATTTAAATCATGAATTGGGTCAACTTGATTTGACACATGAACAATATCAGGATTATCAAAACAACGAATTACATGAACAATAGCATCAACTTCTCTAATGTTAGCTAAAAATTTATTGCCCAAACCTTCTCCTTTTGAAGCACCTTCTACTAACCCAGCAATATCAACAAATTGAAAAGTTGCAGGAACAATTTTCTCAGTTTTTACAATTTTGGCAAGTTCAAGCAATCTTGGATCATTTAAATTAACAATTGCTACATTAGGATCAATTGTAGTAAATGCATAATTTGCTGATTCTACTTCATTTAAAGTAATAGCAGAAAAAAGTGTGCTTTTTCCCACATTTGGTAATCCTACTATCCCAGCTTTTAAAGACATATTAGCCTCCTTTATTTTTTAATATTATTGTTGTCTTTAGATTTATTAACTTGTTTGGATACAAAAACATGTCCTAGTGTTTTTTTAGTGTCATATATAGAAATAAATGCATTGTCATCTTCATCGGCAACAATTTTACATACTGTTGCCGCATCAATATAGAAACAATTAGCTATCAAAATGGCTTGTTCTTTTTTGCTATATCCGCCTTTAACTGTAGCGATACTAGTGGCGAAACGTTTATCTTTAAGAGAATAAATTTTTGTTTGAATTTCATCAATTTTGCTAGTATAAATTTCTAACTTAACCATTTTATATTTAGGAAACAAAATATCAACAACAAAGCCATTTATTAAAATCATTAAAAATGAACTAGCAAAATTAGGATTAAAAAGTAATTCAGCTGCTCAAGAATTAACATCTCCTATTTTTTCACCAGGTAGTTCATTAATTGTAATTGAAGCAGGGATATAAGTTCCAATAAAATTAGAAAATATTAAACTAATAATATGAAAAATAATATATATTAAACCTAAATTTTTAAATTTTTCTCTTGCATACCACACTACTAAAATATCAAATCCTGCAGTAGAGGAATTTAAAATTAATAAAGCAGCGGCAATCGCTCCTTGAATAATTGCTCACAAAAAACCATAAAATATAACAGCAACATGTTTTATTGCATCATCATTGTATGATCAAAGTGATGTTTGAACAATTTTCTTAGATTTATCTCAAATTTCTTTATTTAAAGGACGACTAAATATATATCAATTTTCACTACCAGGAATAAAGCCAAAAATAATTCCAGAAATAGTAGAAACTAACATAAAAACAAAAGTTAGTAAGGCAAAATTTTTATTAATTTTTTTGGCAGCAAAAATAAAAAGAGGAATATTAATAATAAAGTTGACTAATCAAAACAAAACAACAAATGTTATTCTAGCTACATTTTCATTTTTACTATAATGTCATACTAAAAAACCAGACAAACGACCAAATCCATGACTAATAGCGTCTACCCCAAATCCATATAATCCGGTATTTTGAACAAATAACATACCAAAAAATGAAAAAACAATTGCGATTAAAGTTGTTAAAACAATTTGATGACTCATTTTTTTAACACGGTGTAATGTAGAAAAATGTAAAAGTGAATCATTCACTTTAATTCGATCAATTTCATATTTTAGATCAACTGTTTTTTTGTTATTTTCTTTTGTTTGATTATCATCCATAAATTATCTAAATAATATTTTACTTACTCTTAATTAATAAAACGAAAAAATGTATTTTTTTATATAACAAATTTAAATTCCTTATAATCAATTACAAAAGAAAAAATAGAGGAGCGAAATTATGTATAAAACTTTTAATGATGGGATGATAGAAATAATTACTGGGCCAATGTTTTCAGGAAAAAGTGAAGAACTTTTGAAAAGAGTAAGAATTTTAGAATATGCGAAATTAAAACCTTTAGTAATAAAACCAACTTTCGATAGTAGATTCTCAAATGACAATATTGTTAGTAGAGCAGGGATTAAACATGCTACTTATAATGTAGAAAATGTTAGTGAAATTTATGAATTATTAAAAAAAGATAAATATAAAGCAATTCTAATTGATGAAGCACACTTTTTTGACGAAACATTAGTTTCACTAGCTGATGATTTAGCCAACAAAGGTTACTTAGTTATTATTTCTGGACTGGACTTAAATTATTTAAGAAAACCTTTTAATCATATGGCAAAATTAATGGCAATGGCTGAAAGAGTAACAAAATTACAAGCTATTTGTGTTGTATGTCAACATGCGGCATCAACTAGTTTTAGAAAAGTAAAATCAAATAAATTAAATTTACTTGGCGATGCTAATGAATATGAAGCAAGATGTAGAAAATGCCATATTATTGGCGAAAAAGAAAAAGAGTTATCAAATAAGTAAAAAAGAAATAAAAAAAATGGGGCGTGCGATGGGGATCGAACCCACGTATGCCGGAGCCACAACCCGGAGCGTTAACCACTTCGCCACACACGCCAATTTAATTTTTGCAATAGTCATTTTAACATAATTTATATCTATTTTTTTGAAAAGAAAAACAAATAAAAATTATAAATTTTATAATATTAAAAATTTCTTGAAATAACCAGAATAGAAATTTTGGATGTTTTTTATCAAAAAAATACCTATTTTAATGCATAAATATTCAATGATATTCATTTTAATGAAAGAAAAAATTAAAAAAGAGTAGAATAAAGAGATTAAAAATTAAAATGGAGATTATATGAACAATTCATTAGATTTAGAAAGCACTAAAATTTTTAATGATTATCATACTTTCATGGTAGGGCAAAAAAAGAGTGCCTTACTAAAAATTTATAAAAGTATTTTAATTGCTTTTTTTGTACTTTCTACATTCTTTTTGTTAATTTTCATTGAACGAACATTTTTTGCTGCTGGCAACATTATGTTTCAAGGATGAAAAATTAACGATTTTTTAAGTTATGAAACTTTAAAAAATCAACAGAGAAATACTATGATAATGATTAGATTTGCATTATTAGCATTTGTGTTTTTCTATTCAATTAGTAAAAATTATATAAATATATATTTCCAAAAAGAAACCATTAAAAAATACTGACCATGATTTACCGCATATTTATCATATTCAGTGATTGCTTTTGGTTTACTTTTTGGTTTTTTTACTAACTCACCTGCTAAGTTATCATATTTATTTTTAATACTAATACCTCTTTATGTATTAAATTTATCATATGCAATTTACTTATATTTTCTTAAAAAGAAAACCGATCCTAACTCATACAACAACAAAATCTCATTAATGATTGGACTTATTTCACAAAGTCTACTTGTTGTTTTAACATTGGCATTAATGAGTGCTTGAGTTGCTGCCGCTAAAGATGGCATAAGCATTGATGAAAATCTTTACAATGCCAATTCATTTTACACATTTTGACAAAACTTATTTACTACTAGAAAAACTGGAAATTTAATGTTAATTTTATTATTTACAATTATTTTAACCTCGCTTTTAATAGGAGTAAATGCTGATAAAATTTCTTTCTTATTTTTTAAACAAAATAAACAAGAATACTTTAAAGATAAAATTTTAATCACATTAGGAGTATTAACTGCTATACTAGCTTGAACAATAAGAGTTCTATTTTACAAAGTCAATACTACTAGTGTTTTAGGTAACTCTTTAGAAACTTATACTTATTTATTAGAAATATTGTTTGGTGCAATCATTTTTAGTTTATTTACCATTTCGCAATTTGTTAAAAAAATTAAAACTAATAGTCAAATTGTAAATGCAACCAATCATGTTTTTGCACAATCATTACTATGAATTTCATTATTTACAATAACATTATTAAATCGTCAAAACACCTTAGTTAATTTAATTAATACTTTCTTTGTTAGTGCATTTTCTTATGCAATGCTAGTTATTTATTTCATTAAAAACACTAACTATAGTTTCTTAACTACTACTTTATTAAGATTGGCAATTATTGTTAATGCCTTAGTATTAATAATATTTAACATTAATCAAATTTTAATTGCAAATAAAAATTATATATTTTTAACTATAGATTCTAATTTATATTTAACACAAATCGTCTTAGTAGTATGTGGAATAGTTTGATTTGCATTTTTAATAACCACAATTGCATCATTAATTCTTGTAGCAAATAAAATAACATACTTTAAAAAACGAGTAAGGAGTGAAAATGAAAAATAATAAAAAAATAACTTTAGAAAACCAAGCATTATTAGATTTTTTTGCTGATTATAAAGAAACAATCACTAAAGAAAATTATGTAAAATTTGAAAAATTAATGGCTTCTGTTTTACTAAAAAACAATCTAGGATTCACTTCACCTCTATACGTTGAATTTTTTGAAGCAATGCAACTTGCATTAGAAAAAAAATATGATATTGTATACAAAGAATTTGTAATTACTTTTAACATTAATCCAAAATTTGGTTTAGATATGTTAGTTCCTATGTTAGATGATAAAGAATCATCAAATAATGAAGCAATTAATTTCAAATTTTCTAAAAAACCGGAAATGAATAAATTTTTAGATGATATGAATAAAGAAATAGGCGCTTTATTATTAGCAAATAATTACATTGAAATAATCCCAAATGTTGTTTTATATGTTTCAGAAAACACTAATCAATTAAAGTTACTTTTTAGTGAAACTGTAACTAATAAAATAACTAAGGAGTAAAAAATGCACTTAAAAGATCTTGAACGCAAAAAAACAAATTTAGATAATGTTAGAACCAAATTAAACAATGACAAAAATATTCTTCTAATTAACATTATGAAGTTAACAAAAAAAATGTCATTTTATATTGAAAATGCTATTTTAAATAAAAACCTTATCTCTTCAATTAATACTAAATACGACTTGAATAATTCACTGATTGAATTTGATAACAAATTTTTAGAAAATGAAAAGATAAGTAAAATTAAAAATCTTTTTACTAAAGATAAACAACTTTGAGTTTATGTTACTGAGGTACAAAAATATTCCACTGACTCATATTCTCGTTATGAAAAGAAAATTTTATCAATGACAAAAAAGGCTCATGCTGATTTCATTGCTATTGGTGATAAAGCTTTAGAATTTTGCAAAAAAAATAAGTTTAACATATTGCTAAATATTAGTGAAAAAGATCGTGATGATGAATTGGCTTCTTCACTTGTACAAATAGTTAAAGCACTTTATACTGAACTAAATTATAAAAAAGTTTTCTTTGTGATTAACACTAACAAAAGTTATGATGAACCATTCCAAATTCTTCCACTAAAAAGTTTTAATCTAGAAAAACTTGTAAATATTGATGAAACTAAAAATATTATTGATATTACTGACTTTAAAATTTACCCAGACATTGAAAAATTTATTGATGCCCAAATTAATATTTTTCTAGAAAACTCAATTCACTCTTTAATTATTGAATCTTCATTTTACAATGCTAAAAACAATTTAGTAATTAATAATAAAGCAAATAAAAAATTAAATGAAGAAATTACTAAAGTAAATAAAAAATTACAAATGGCTAAACGTGAATTAGAAGTTGAAGAAATTGTGATGTTAACAAGAAAAAATAAAACAATTCTTGATAATGGGGAGGCAAAAAATGAGTAAAATGATCGAACAATCAGGTTATGATGTAACTATTAGTTTTATTACTAAAAAAGATCTCCATTTAAGAAATGTTTTAATTTATTTAAATTTAAATAATGAAAATAACTGAGAATTAATAAAAACTAATTTACTTGGTAGCTATGACAACACAATTATTAAAGTGTATGATATTGACCAAGAATTTGAATGATACATGTTTTTAAAAAATGCAAGTATTTTTGTTAAAGATGATGAAATTAAGATTAATACCTTCTCAAAATTTAATAGCTATATTAAAGCTAAAAACAAAATTAATATTGATCAATCATTAAAAGATATTTCAAAAGAAATTGAATATTATTCAGCAAAGCAAAATTTTGGTTTAGTATTTGATCAATTTATTGAACTAAACAAATTAAAAAATGAACAATATCAATTAAAAATGATCCAAATACTTAATTTAATGAAAGGAGGTAATCATGAGTAAGAAACTTAAATTATTGATGTCCCTTTCTTTAATAGGAAGTGGAACAATACTTCCCACCATCGCTTTAATGAGTGCTGATCCTAAAATTGATCCTAACTTTGATAAGTTCAAAGAAAAAGCTGAACAAGATGTCAAAGAAACAATAAAAGAAGCAGTTGATAAAATAATTAAATTTTTAGAAGAAGAAAAAGAAAAAGTAGATAAAACTGAAATTAAAACTCCTAAAGATATTGAGAAAAAAATTTATATAGAACAATTAGTAAAATACTACACAGCAAATAAAGACAAAATTAAAGAAAAACCAGAAGATTATGGGTTTAAAATGTTCTTACCTTACGCTATTTCAAAACACAAAAAATTAATCGTTGCAAAAGTTGAATACAAGGGAAAAGTATATGAAAACATTAAGGTAAGTCAAGAAGAATTTGAAAAATTAAAAGAAGCAATTAAACCCGATGGCAAAATTGAAAAACTAAAAGAAATTGATAATGTTCTTTCAAAGAAAAATTTTGATGAAATCTTACAAAAATATACTAGTGACTTGTTAAAGAAAATTAACAATATAGTCTATCAAGAAGGAGATATTCCTAATTTAAATTTTAGATTTGAATTCAAAGATAATAAATGACAATTAGTTTATGATGAAAAACCAAAGGATTTTAATTCATGAGATGATTACATTAAAAGTAAAGTTGTACCAAGATTTAATGAATTTGAATTAGGCCACAACCAAGAAGCTGAAATTAAAGGTGATGAAAAAGAAGAAAAACCCGAAAAAGTTCCTTTAGTTCCTGGTGATAAACCAAAACCAGTTACTAAGGAAGATATTGATAGTTTACCTTCATTAAATCCTTTAATTGATCCAGATTACACTAAAAAAACTATGGAACAACTAAAAAATGATTTTAGTTTAGCAAATAGTGAAAAAATGTTTTTCTTTAATAACCCGGTAAATACACGTTATTTATATAAGGTTGAAGAACTATCAATAGAAGGTGGCAAACTAATAGCTAAAATTACTATAGCTGATAAAGTAAAACCAGATCTTAAGAGAAATTATAAAGTTGAATTAAAAATTGATAACTCTGAAGAATTTAATGCTGAACAAGTAGTTTTAAAAGCTCAAATTGACGAAATTAAATCAATATATAATAAATTTTTCAAGAGCTTAAATTTAGATGACAAAATTGATTATGATGATTTAGGTAATGATAATTTACAGCAAACTTTATTCAACATGGTTGATTTAGCAACAAAATTAGTAAATATTGAAAAATTTGGTGAACCATTTAAAAATGCTTGAAAAGCACAAACAAATAATTTCAAACAACAATTAGTTAAAAGTAAAGATAAAGCAAAAATTACAAATTTAGCTAGAGAAGAAATTAAAAAATTATTCTTAAGTGCTTTACTTAACTCAAAATTAACTCTTAATTATGAAGTTTATGACAAAGATAAACCAAATCAAAAAGATCAAGTCAAAGAAACATATGATTATTGAGCATCAATGGCAAAAGCTTTTGAAAGAGTAACGCTTCAATTTGCTAAATCATTAAAAACTAATAAGGCAATTATTGAAAGCAACTTTAAAAACAATAAATCAACTAAAAATCAAACACTTAAATTATCAGTTTTAGAAGATTTATATGCAAAAATCGAAAAAGATATTTTTAGATTAAAAGGAATTGCATCAGAAAAACCTATATCTTTAGATAAATGATATGAAAAATATATTGAACTAATAGGTAAAATAAAAAATGAATTTAATTTACTTAGAGATTTAGGAACAATAAAAAATCTTGATGTAAAAACCCCTAGAGAACTTGTTGCATTTAAAGAAGCATATGATAAAGCTCAAACAGAACTTACAAATTTATACATATCACAAAATAAACTAAAAATAATATTTGGTTCAATATTAATGACAATAAGTTTAATAAGCACAATTATGAACGTTGCTTTCATGTTAATGAAATATAAAACTAATAAAAAGAGAAAAATAATAATAGTATATGCATTAATAATAACAATTTCATTAATTTTAATGATTTCAGGCATAACATTATTAACATTAGGAATAAAAGGAATATAAAATGGCACGTACAACAAACCCCAAAATTAGCGCAATATTCGATTATATTATTGAAGTTGAAGGAAATTTTCCCTATGAACAAAGACAAATGTTCACAGCAAAGAAAAATTCTGACATTAAAATGATTTTGATTAGCGCAACTCAAGATAAAGCATACTTGCTTTCAAATAATGAAAATAAATCATTAGCAATTGGTGATGAAATTGTTAAATCTAAAGTTAAAAGTGAAGTATTTACTTCTCCATTACAATTCGGTAATGTAATTGATATTAATGGTAACATCATTTTACCTTCAAAAGAAGAAGTAAAACCAGATAAAAATGATTCTTATAGTCCAATTTTTAGATTAGCACATAATCTAATGACTGTTAAAACATTAAATGAACAATTATATACAGGAATTACTGCTATTGACTTATTAATCCCAATTGGAAAAGGCCAACGTGAATTAATTATTGGTGACCGTCAAACAGGAAAAACTCATATTGCATTAAATGTAATTATTAATCAAGCAAAAACTGCTACCAAATGTATTTATGTAGCAATTGGACAAAAAAGAGAAAGTATTTCAAGAATCTACAACACTTTAAAAGAACATGATGCTTTAAAAAATACTATTATTATTGATGCACCTGCAACTAGTGCATACGAACAATACTTAGCTCCATATATTGGTATGGCACATGCTGAAAACATTTCAGAAAAAGAAGATGTAGTAATCATTTTTGATGACTTAAAAAAACATGCAAATATTTTCCGTGAAATTGCATTACTAACAGATAAACCAGTAGGAAAAGAAGCAATGCCCGGAGATATGTTCTTTGCTCACTCACAACTTTTGGAAAGAGCAGGATCATTTGTTAATAAAAAAACTATTACTGCTTTACCAATTCTACAAACTGTAGATGGTGACATTACTTCATTAATTTCATCTAACATCATTTCTATTACTGATGGTCAAATAGTAACAAGTGCAGATTTATTCTCACAAGGTGTTTTACCAGCTATTAATATTAATTTATCAGTATCTAGAACGGGTTCAAGTGTTCAAAATAGAACAATTACTAAAGTAGCTGCAGAAATTGGAAAAATTTATAAAGAATACAAACGTCACTTAAAATTGGCAATGTTAGATTATGAATTCAATAAAGAAACTTCAATCTTACTTTACAAAGGAAAAATGATTGACAAAATGTTCATGCAAAGAGGATTTTCACTTTACTCATATAACTTTGTTATGTTAATGTCAAAATTAATTTCATGAACTATTTTAAGAGGAATTAAAGACGAACAAAAAGCACTAATGTTTTTAAATGCTTTAATTGACACTAATAAAGAAGCTAAAACTGCTTTTGAAACTATTAAATCATCAGAAAACTATGATGACAATATTTTAAAAAATTACTTTGCATATGCTTTAAAACAATATTCAGATTATTCAAATTTAGGTTGAGAAATTGAATGTGATCATGAATTTATTAATTTTGATAATGATTATTTAAATAAAATTGCAAAAATGTTAGGAGATAAATAATGAAAGGCACAATTATTAAATTTTGATCAGATATTGTAGAAATAAAATTTCAAAAATCAAATTTACCATCTGTTAATCAACTTTTAACAACTCACGAAGGAAAAACATTCCTTTTAGTCAAAAGAGTATTAAATGATACAACTGTTAGAGCAATAGTAATTTATGCTGCAAAAGAAATTAGTATTGATGACAAAGTTATTAATACTAAACAAGGATTTATGGTTCCAGTTGGAAAACAATCTAAAGATAATATTTATAACTTCCATGGTGAACCAATGTTACCACTTAAAGGTATTAAGCCAAAATATATAGAAATGGATTCAGTTATTAATAACGAAAGATCTTTAGGAACTGACCTTCAAATTGTTGAAACAGGTATTAAAGCTATTGACTTTTTCATTCCTATTATTAAAGGTTACAAATTAGGAATCTTCGGTGGAGCCGGTGTTGGAAAAACCGTTCTAATGAAAGAAATCATTTTCAATGTTAATAGAAAACACACTAGCACATCTAATATTTTTATTGGTTCAGGTGAACGTTCAAGAGAAGCAATTGAATTATATAATGAGCTTAAATCATCAGACTTAATGAAAAACTCAGTAATGTACATTTCTAAAATGAATGAAGCGCCTGGAGCCAGAATGTCAATTGTTCCTATTGGAATTACTGCTGCTGAATATTTACGAGACAAAGAAAAAGAAGATGTTTTATTATTTGTCGATAACATTTATCGTTTTGTTCAAGCAGAAAATGAAGTTAGTGCTTCATTAGGAAAAAAACCTTCTGTTGGTGGTTATCAATCAACTTTGGAAAGTGATGTTGCTAACATTGAAGACCGTTTATTTAGAAATGAAAATGGATCAATTACTTCATTCCAAACAATCTTCTTACCAATGGATGATTTAAGTGACCCTTCAGCTGTTGCTGTCTTTAATCACTTGGATGGCAACTTGGTATTGTCAAGAGCTCAAACCGCTAAAAATATTTTCCCAGCATTTGATCCTCTTGCTAGTTCAACTAACTCAATAGATGAAAAAATCTTAGGTAAAAAACACTTTAATGCTATTATTGAAACTAAAAGAATTTTAAAAGCTTATAAAGACCTTGAAGATGTTATTCTTATCTTAGGTTTTGACGAACTTGATGATGAAAGCAAGATTACTGTTAAAAAAGCTTTACAACTAGAAAACTTCTTTACTCAAAACTTCTTTATGACTGAACACTTTACTAAAGCTCCTGGAGTTTATGTATCACTTGAAGACACTATTGATAGTGTTATTAGAATTCTTGAAGGAAAATACATTAAACAAAGTCCAGAAATATTTTCATACATTGGTTCTAATTTAAATATTCCAACCGATGAAGAACTAGGACTATAAAAATTAATTAATATTAAATACAACACTATGAATAACTTTATAGGTTGTATTTTTTTTAAAGTTTTCATTACTTTTATTTATTACAAATTTATAATTAAAAAACTATTTTTAAAATTCAAGGGAGATTTATTATGAAAAATAAAATAATGGAAGTTTTTAACACTTATGCAGAAGCATTATCAAAGGGAGATTTTGCAGCTGTATTTGAAACAATTTCAAACAACATTATATGACATATGGGTGGAGAAGGTCCACTTTCTGGGATAGTTATAGGAAAACAAGCTTTAAGTGAACGTCTAGGTGAATTTGCTAAAAGAAGTAATGGAACATTTAGAGTTATTACAAATTGAGTTGCAAGTAATGATTGTTTTGTTGTTGCGAATGTAGTTTCTTTAGCTGAAAAAGATGAAAAAAAACTAAATAATCCTGGTGTTGATCTATTTAAAATAGAAAATGGAAAGATACAAGAAGTATGAACATTTGCAGAAAAACAATCATTAGAGGATAAATTTTGAGAAATATAAGTTTAATAATGAATACAATTCATAGCAAATTAATAACTTTTTCTACGTATGTTTCTTATATTTTTTCTAATAATCTAAAAATTAAAAATTTGATAAAGTTTTTCATAGAAAAATAAAATTATCAAAATAAAATATAACAAATAAAAAATCGTTTTTTATTGTATAATAAGCAATGCTAATTATTATTAAGCAGGAAAGGCAAAAATGGCAAATATAAAATCAAAACAAAAAGCAATAATCTCTAATGAAAAAGCTAATATTCGTAATTCTGCAATTAAATCATCTGTAAAAACAGCAATTAAGAAGGCTCAAAAAGCAGCTCAAACAAAAGATGCTAATCTAAAAACTTTAGTTGCTAATGCTCACCATGAAATTGATAAGGCTGTTTCAAAGGGTGTTTTACATGCCAATAACGGTGCTAGAAAAGCTAGTCGCTTAGATGCATTTGTTGCTAAAAATAATTAAAATTATCTTTTAAAAATAAATAAAACAACCAATATAATTTCTTGGTTGTTTTATTTTTTCTTTTTATTTGACTATAAAATTAAGAATTTTATTTTCTTTATAAATCGTTTTTTCTATTTTTTTATCACCAATTCATTTAATAATTGTTGGTAATTTTAAAGCATTTTCTATAATATCATTTTCTTTTCAAGTAGGTAGAATTTCTATATCTGCTCTTACTTTACCATTAATTTGTATTCCAATAGAAATATTTTTATTAATTATTTTATTAACTTCTACAAATGGTCAAGATTGATTTTCAATTGGCTTTTCTTTAATAATGAAAAGTAATTCTTCTGCTAAATGCGGAGCAAATAAACTTAATAAAATGGCAAATACTTTTAATGAATAAGTCGAATTAATTTTATTAAGAGATGAAAGATAATTGATAAACACCATCATTTTACTAATCGCAATATTGAATTTATATACTTCTATATTTTCTTGAACTTCTTTAATTAAAATATTTGTTTCACTTTCTAAATCTTTATTAGTTAATGAAATATCAATATTTCCATTCATAAAATAAGTAAATTGATTATAAATCTTATCCAATCATTTTCTTATTCCATCAAGCGATGAAACATTTCATGCTTTAGATTCAACTAACGGCCCCATAAACATTTCATAAACTCTTAAACTATCTGCACCATGTGATTCTACTAGATCATCTGGATTAATAACATTTCCTAATGATTTTGACATTTTTTGTCCATCAGGACCTAAAATTAATCCTTGATTAATTAATTTAGCAAATGGTTCTTTAGTATTAACTATTCCTAAATCAAATAAAAAACGATGTCAAAATCTAGCATAAAGTAAATGTAAAACCGCATGTTCTTGACCACCAATATATAAATCAACAGGCAATCAATTTTCGAATCGTTTTTTTGCTTCGTTAGAATCTAGTGGAGTATAAGTACCATCATTATTTTTTAAAATATAAGCTAAATAATATCAACTAGACCCAGCTCACTGTGGCATAACATTTGTATCATGGTAATATTTTTTACCATTAATAGTAACATTCATTCAACTTTTAATATTTGCTAATGGCCCTTCAGTTGAACCAGATGGTTTAATATTATTTGTTTCAGGTAATTTAACCAATTCTTTAACTAAATAAATATTGTTATCTTCATCAAATAAAACAGGGAAAGGTTCTCCTCAATATCTTTGGCGGGAAAAAATCCAGTCACGTAATTTATAAGTTACTTGTTTTGATACTGATTTTTTTTCAAATAATTTATCATAAATTGCATTTGTAGCATCTAATATATTTAAATCATTGGCAAAATCACTATTAATGTGAATGCCATCTTCTAAATAAGGTAATTTGTCACTTTTAATAACTGGAATAATGCTTAAATTAAATTTTTTAGCAAATTCATAATCTCTTTCATCATGGGCAGGAACACACATAATTGCGCCTGTGCCATGACCCATTAAAATATAGTCGGATATTCAAATTGGAATTTCTTCATTAGTTAAAGGATGAATAACATAAGACCCAGTAAAAACACCTGTTTTATTTTTATTAAGTGAAGTTCTTTCAAGTTCATTTTTTGTTTTGGTTTCTTCTAAATATTTTTTAACTGAATTTTTATAGTTAAAAGTTGTTAATGAATTAACCAATGGATGTTCAGGACTTATCAAAATACAACTAACGCCAAAGATAGTGTCAAGTCTAGTTGTAAAAGTTTTTATTATTTCATTTAAATTTTTAATTTTTCAATTGACATTATGTCCTTTACTTTTTCCTATTCAATTTGTTTGTAATAATTTCAAACTTTTAGGTCAATCAAGGTCATTTAATCCTTCTAATAATTTTTCAGCATATACAGTTATTTTTAAAACTCATTGTTTCATTGGTTTTTTAACAACTGGGAAATGCCCTCTTTCACTAACTTTTTTATTATCTATTACAATTACTTCTTCGTTTGCTAAAACAGTTCCTAATCCTTCACATCAATTAACGTCAATTTCTTCAATTTTAGCTAAACCTTGTTTGTATAATTCTTTAAAAATTCATTGGGTTCAATAATAAAACTTTGGATCAGTTGTATTAACTTCTTTATCATAATCATATGAAAAACCTAGTGATTTTAATTGTCTTCTAAAATTATCAATGTTTTTTTCTGTAAAAGTCGCTGGATGATTACCAGTTTTTAAGGCATATTGTTCTGCTGGTAATCCAAAAGCATCCCATCCAATAGGGTGTAAAACATCAAAACCACATAATCTCTTATACCTACTAATAATGTCTGTTGCTGTATATCCTTCTAGATGACCAACATGAAGTCCTGCACCAGATGGATAAGGAAACATGTCTAAAATATATGCTTTTTTATTATGTTTTTCTGTTGTTTTAAATGATTTATTTTTTTCTCAGAAATTTTGTCATTTTTTTTCAATTATTTTGTGATTATACATAGTTTTAATTTTACCTTAAAATAATTTAACCTTTATATTAAAAAACTTGTTATTAGTTAGTTTCATTATTTAATGTTGTTAACTCTTCTTTGTTTGCTAACTCATTATTTTTCATTAATTTTTTTCTTTCAATTTTTCTTCTAATAGCACTTTCAGTTTTTACTAAAGCTAAAGAAAAACCTCAGAAAATTGTATAAAGTAAAGAAGTTCCAATCAAAGTAAATGGAATATATAATAATGTTATTGATCAAGCAGGTAATTTTTTAAGTCAAGGTATGCCACTAACAAAAGCTGATGGAATTCTATGAGACATATTAAATAGATTAGGAAAATAAGTGGTTTTATTAGCTTTATTTAATTGATAAATTATTTCATTTCCCATAATAATTAAGCTATATATGATAATAAAAATAATTGTAGATCACATAAAAGTTTTTCAATTAAATGGCACTACTTTTCTAATTGAACTTCAAATACCCAATACAAATAAAATACCATGATAAATCATTGTATGATTAGAAATAAAAATGTTTTTTGTGAAAACATCACCAGGATAAAGCATCACAAACAATCCACTTCATAAATTAAAGATAGTTAAATATGATAAAAATGCTTGATTAGTTTTTTCATACTTATTGGGTATAAGTAAGTAAATTGGAATTATATATAATGGCATAGAACAAAGTTGCAATGGTATTGCTTCTCCATGTTTATGATAATCATTAAAGTTTTTGCCTGCTACATATATTTGTTTCAATAGTTCAATTGTAAAAAGAATAATTCAAAATCCTAAATAAATAAATTTTGTCTTAGTTTTAGTAGGATTTTTAAAAATAAATATCATTGCTATTGCAATAACTATAAAAATAGAAAGTCAAGTCAAATGAAATCATCCATATGCGGGTGGCACATTAGCAAAAGAGTTTTTGTCAAAAAAATTGAACAATTTATTTTCTATCAAACTTTTGTTTATAAAATCTAAAGGCATGTTAATTTTCCTAATATAAATCATGTTAATTTAGTACATTAAATTAATAATAAATTTTACATTGTTTAAAAAATCTTTATTAAACTTAATATAGAAATAATTTTTTTAAATTAAAAAAAATAATGTTTAGTAAAATGTTACTTTGAAATGTTAATTAATAAAAAAAATACTAAGAAAAATGAAAAAAGAATTTTTACTATTATTGGCTTAACTCCAATTGTTACTATACCATTAACAACAATTTCTTGTTTTGAAGGGTTTGGTGACATTAATAAACAAAATGAAATCAATAGATTAGCAAAAGAAATCACATTTGATATAAAAAATAAAAACAACATTTTTGCCTCTGAAGCAAAGGAAGACCAATTAATTAATAGCAATAAAAATGATGATTATTTAGTAAAAATTACCGAAACAAAAACTGAAAATAATATTTATTACGTTAAATATTTTTTGCAAGAAAAAAACTCTAATCGCAAAAGTGAAGAATTTATTTATGAAATTAGAGGTTTTAAAGAATTAAATAAAAGAGGAGAATTGACTAAAGAAAAATTGAACAAATTTTTAGAGTTAGTAAAAGTTTCTTTAAAAGAAGAAAATTTAACAATTGATGAAATTTTAAAACTAGGTCAAAAGGCTTTAAAAGTTGAAAACCTCTCAAACGAAGTTGATTTTTATGCAAAACTAACAAAAATTGATGATGAAAAAATAAGAGTTGATTATGTAGTAGTAGACCCAAAAAATAAGAAAAACTATTCAGACCCTAAATTTGTTATTTTACAAGTTAAAAAGAATGCAGCATAAGTTATGAAAACTAAAAAATTAAATTTAAAAGATACCCAATATGCTATTGATAAATTAAAAACTATTTTTTCTATACAACTTGCTAAAAAGCTTAATTTAACTAGAGTAAGTGCACCTTTATTTTTAAAAAAATCAAGTGGTTTAAATGATGGATTGGCAGGTGAAAAACCTGTAAGTTTTTTAAGCAAAGATATTAATGAAGAATTAGAAATAGTTCATTCACTTGCTAAATGAAAAAGAGATGCTTTATTGAAATATGGTTTTTCTATTCATGAGGGAATTTATGCAGATATGAATGCTATTAGAAAAGAAGAAATTCTAGATAATATTCATTCTATTTATGTAGATCAATGAGATTGAGAATTAATCATTAATAAAGAAGAAAGAACAATAAATTATTTAAAGAAAATCGTTAGAAAAATTTATTCAGCATTAAAAAATACCGAAAAAAATATAAATAAAATTTACCCCATATTAAAAAATAAATTAGCTAAAAATATCTTTTTTATAAGTTCAAATAAATTATATGATTTGTATCCAAATGAATCTCCTAGTAAAAGAGAATATTTAATTGCTAAAAAATATAAATCGGTATTTATTTACCAAATTGGAAATAATTTACCTGATGGAATTCCTCATTCAAAAAGAGCTAAAGACTATGATGACTGAATGCTAAATGGTGACATTATTTTATATGATGAAGTTAATGATAATGCTTTAGAAATTAGTAGCATGGGTATAAGAGTAAATAAAGAAAGTTTGATTAAGCAATTTAATTTACCTGAAGATAAAATTAGTGCTATTAGTCCATATCACTTTAAAATAATTAATAATATTTTACCATTGACTATTGGAGGGGGTATTGGTCAAAGTAGAATTGCAATGTTTTTATTAGAAAAAGCACATATTGGTGAAGTACAAGTTAGTGTTTGAGATGATAAAAATATTGAAAAAGCCAATGAAAATAATATTATTTTGCTATAAAAACAAGGAAATTCTTTTTCAAAAAGATAAATCTTGTTTTTTTATTTATAAGAAAAATAAAATGAGTTTTTTAGTTTTTTGTCTTAGTACTATAATTATTAATAGGTTTTTAACCGATGAGTTTAATAAAATGAAGGACATTATAAGTAAAAGATTTTGAGTGCTTGTGGTTGTTTTAAATATAATAACAACATTAATTTATATTGGTTGTAGTGTATGAAAATATCAACTATTATTAGGCAACCTAATAGGCATTATAAGTTTTTTAATATTTATATTTGTAATTAAACTTATATTCAAAATTGTTTTTGCCAAAAAAGAAAACAAAAGTGTTAAATGAGTTAAAGGAGTAGCAATAATTTTAATTTTGCTAACAACTTTTTTTAATTTACTTTTTATTTTAATGATTTTTGGCTTTAACTACTTATATAAAACTCATATAGATGTAAATGGTAATTTAGCTTTTAATTTGTTTAACATAATTACCTTTACAACACCTTATTTAGTATTTACTATTGCTTGTGTAATTGAAAGCATTTGGCAAATAAAAGATCAAAGGAAAGGAAAAATTAATGGATAGAATATTTAAATTACATTGATTTGGAAATAATGAAATAACTGAAAACCAAATTTTTACTATGGCATTTTTAATAGTTATTGTTTTTGTCTTATCAATTTTAATTTTCATTGCCGTAAAAAGGCAAAAGGCAAACAAGACGCCTAATGCTGCGATTTTAATGGTTGAAAGTATGATTACAAAAGCAGATAACTATGCTAGTGATTTAAGCGAAAATCGTTTAGATAAAGCTAATCCTTTTTTTATTTCTTTATTTATTTTTCTTTTTTTTGGGAACTTGCTTTCATTATTTGGCCTTGCACCACTTGGTAGTGCTCTAAGTGCAGTTTTAGCAGCAACATTTGTTGTTTGATTAACAACAATGGGACTCAATTTAATTTATCAAAAATTTAGTTTTTTAATTAAATTAATTAACCCATTAGAAGTTGCAGGAAACTTTTCACCTTTAATCAGTTTAACATTCCGTATGTTTGGAAATATCGTTGGTGGAGTGGTTTTAATAACTTTACTACACGCGTTTTTAAATAACATTTGAATAAAAATTATTAAAGTAGATGGAAATAATCCACTTGCAACAATTAATCCTGCAGGAATTTTAATTACTCCATTTTTAAATTTATATTTTGATTTATTTGCTGGGGCAATACAAGCATTTGTCTTTATGACATTGACGATCTCTTATTGAATGCAAGCTGCTGAAGTAAGTATAAAAGAAAAACACAAGAAGAAAATCAAGGAATGGAAAAAAGAAGTACTAAAAAGAAAAGAAGCACGATTAAGTGCAAATTAACTATTTTAAAATTTTATTAAGGAGAAAATTATGGAAACAATCGTTCAAGGATTTAATATTGCCAATGCAAATGCTCAACCATTAGCATATGGTTTAACAATGATAGGTGCAGGACTTGCAATTTTAGGTTCAGGTGTAGTTTCACTTGGACAAGGTATTGCCGTTGCTAAAGCTGTTGATGCTATTGGACGTAATCCTGAAGCACTTTCTAAAGTTCGCTCAGTTCTTTTAATTGGTTTGGCCATTGTTGAAACTGCATCAATTTATTGTTTTATTATTTCACTATTATTAATATTTGTTTAATATGAATCAAATTGTTTTAAAAGACATTAGTGAAGAAATTAACAAAGCCTTCTCAGGTTTAACATTTAATTGACCTTACTTTGTTTTTTCTTTACTAACATTAGGAGTATTAACTCTTTTAGTTACATTACTAGTATATAAACCAATAAAAAGAATGGTAAAAGAACGTCAAGATTTTATCCAAAATAATATTGACGAATCAATTAAAGCTAAAGAAGAAGCATTAAAAGCACAAGAAAATATTGATAAACAAATATTGGATGCTTCACATCGTGCTAATGATATTTTAAATGACGCAAAAAGTGAAAGTGAAAGAATTATTAGTCACGGAAGTGAAGTTGCAAATAAAAAAGTTGAATTAATTTTAGAACAAGCACACATTTTAACTGAAAAAAATCAAAAAGAATTCGAAAAAAATCAAAGAAAAATAATTATGGAAAATGCAATTGAAATTGCCAAAAAAATTATCAAAAGAGAAATTAAAGACGCTGATAATTTAAAAATGATTAAAGAAGTAATTGAAGAAAATTAATGAAAGAATTAAATAAAATTATTTACAATTGATCATTTGCATTGTTTGATTTGGCCGAAGAGATTAAACAGTTAAAAGAAATGACTAATGAAGTTTTAGTAATTCACAAAACATTAAAAAAGAATAAAAAATATTTAAATTACATTGATTCATTTGACATTGATTTAGAAGATAAATATGAAAAAATTGATCAAGCATTTGGATCTTACAATAAATATATTATTAATTTTATTAAATTAGCAATTAAAGCACATGTAGCAAAATATTTAACAATAATTTTTAATAAATTTATTGAACTTTCTAATAATAAATTAAATGTTAAATATGGCATTATTTATAGTATTAATCCATTAGAAAAAAAAGAAATTAAAATTTTTGAAAAACAACTTTCAAAAAATCTTAATGCCGAAGTACATTTAGTTAATGAATTAAGAGAAGAATTAATTGCGGGAATAAAAATTAAAGTTGATGACTATATTATCGAAAATTCAATAGAAGATCAACTACAAAAACTTGAAAAATATATTAATAAACACTAATAGAAAGGGGAAATTTATGGCACTAAAACCTACTGATTTATCAGCTATTATCAAAGCACAAATTAAGGAATTTAACCAAAATATTTCTTATGATGAAGTTGGAAAAGTTATTACTGTTGGAGATGGAATAGCTTTAGTGAGTGGACTTAATAATGTTGAATATGGTGAACTTGTCAAATTTGAGGCTGATGTTTATGGCATGGCCTTAAATTTAGAAGAAGACTTAGTTGGTATCGTAGTTATGGGTGATGATAGAAATATTGTTGAAAATAGTCATGTATCAAGAACTCATAAAGTTATTTCAACTCCAGTTGGTGATGAAATGCTTGGTAGAGTAATTAATGCATTAGCAAAACCAATAGATGGTAAAGGACCAATAAAAAGTTTAGAAAATCACCCTATTTTCAAAATTGCTCCAGGAGTTATGACTCGTCAAGAAGTTAACGAACCACTAGAAACAGGAATTTTAGCAATTGATGCCATGATTCCTATTGGAAAAGGACAACGGGAATTAATCATAGGGGATCGTCAAACAGGAAAAACCGCTATTACAATTGATACTATTCTTAATCAAAAAAATCGTAATGTTCAATGTATTTATGTAGCAATTGGGCAAAAAAGTTCAACTATTAGTCAAATAGTAGAAAATTTGAAAAATCATGATGCTATGAAATACACAACAGTTATTTCTGCCTCTGCTTCTGAAAGCGCTCCTTTACAATACATTGCTCCATATACTGGAGTAACTATTGCTGAAGAATGAATGTCTAGAGGTAAAGATGTTTTAATAATTTACGATGATTTATCAAAACATGCTGTTGCTTATCGTACACTTTCACTTTTATTAAGACGTCCTCCTGGTCGTGAAGCATACCCTGGAGATGTTTTCTATTTACACTCTCAACTCCTAGAAAGAGCTGCAAAACTTAACAAAGATAACGGTGGTGGATCAATTACGGCATTACCAATAATTGAAACTCAAGCAGAAGATATTTCCGCTTATATTCCAACTAATGTTATTTCTATAACTGATGGGCAAATTTTTACTAAAGAAACTTTATTTAATTCTGGTCAAAGACCTGCAATTGACATTGGTTATTCAGTTAGTAGAGTAGGATCTGCTGCTCAAACCAAAATTATGAAAAAAGTTGTTTCTAGTTTAAAACTTGAACTTGCTCAATATAATGAAATGTTAGCATTTGCTCAATTTGGAAGTGACCTTGACCAAGCAACAAGAAATGTTTTAGATCATGGAGCTAAAGTTTATGAATTATTAAAACAACCTCAATATTCTCCATACTCACAAGTAAGTCAGGTTATTATTCTATTTTGTACAAAATATCGTTTGATAAATCCTATTCCTAAAGAAAAAATTCAAAAATATCGTGACGAATTATTAATATATTTTAAAAAAGATGCAAGCGCAACAAAAATTGCTACTAAACTTGCGAGTGCAAATGATTGAACTAACGCATTAATTGAAGAACTTTGAAATAAGATTATGCAATTTAATGACGAATTCATTAAGACTATACCTTATTACAATAAAGATAAATACTTAGATGTTCCTACATTACCATGGAAAGTTTACAAAAAATAAAACACCGAATTAGTTCAATTACTTCTACTAAAAAAATTACTAAAGCAATGGAATTAGTTGCCACTGCAAAATTCGGAAAAATTAAAAGTGAATTTGCTCAAGTAAATGATTATTACAATAATGTTGAGAATATATTCATTAATTTAATGAAACATGCTGAACAAGATATCGATTCTCTTTTAAATAAGCAAGCATGAGTTTTTGAGAAAAAAAGAAACTTGTATATTGTTTTTGGAAGTGATTTAGGATTATGTGGATCATTCAATTCTAGCATCTACAAAAAAATTAATGAAATTGTAACTGATGAAGATATGTTAATTGTAATTGGTAGCAAACTAGTTACATTACTTAATAAAAGACCAAATACTCACATTATTCAAATGTTAACTCAAATTGGTGATACTCCTAATTATGACATTGCACAAATAATTTCAAACAAACTTTATGATGTCCTTCAAATATCATTATTAAAATCGGTAAAAATTATTTATACAGAATATATTAACCCAATAAAGTTTGAACCAGTAGTTAGAGAAATATTTCCAATAACAATTAATGATGAAAAAGTAAAAAATAAAACAGTTAGTGAAAATATTGATTCAACTAATTATGAGCCAAATGCAACCACTATTCTAGAAAACTCATTTATTATATTTTTTGAAGCTTCAATTTATCATGCATTATTTCATTCTAAATTAGCCGAAATCAGTTCTAGAAGAACAGCTATGGAACAGGCTAGTGATAATGCTGAAGATTTAATAGAAGATTTACATATTAA
The DNA here is from genome assembly GCF_046774455.1 of Metamycoplasma buccale. GTDB lineage: Bacteria > Bacillota_I > Bacilli_A > Mycoplasmatales > Metamycoplasmataceae > Metamycoplasma > Metamycoplasma buccale. The sequence goes on from NZ_CP177249.1 coordinate 687,899, forward strand.
ATATAATAGTTCACGTCAAGCTAAAATTACTCAAGAAATTACAGAAATTATTAGTGGATCAGAAGATCAATAGAAAGGAAACTCATGGCATTAAAAAAAGAAGAAAATATTAATAAAAAAACGGCAACAATTGCTAGAAAAAAGGATCAAGATAATTATGGTTATATAAGCCAAATTTTAGGTGCTGTTATTGATGTTAGATTTGATGAAAATAAAGCACCAAAAATTTTAACTGCTTTACAAGTTGTTCAAGATGATCCTAATGCTCCAGAGCAAATTTTAGAAGTTGCTCAGCATGTTGGTAATGATACAGTTAGAACTATTGCTATGAATTTAACAATTGGCTTAAGACGTGGTATGAAGGTAAAAGATTTAGGAGCACCAATTAGTGTTCCTGTTGGAAAAAAAGTGCTTTCTAGAATGTTTAATGTTTTGGGAAATCCTATTGATCAAAAAGATGAAAATTTTGAAACTAGAATGTCAATTCATCGTCCTGCGCCAAGTTATGAAGAACAAAAAACAACTCTTGAAATCTTTGAAACAGGAATTAAAGTGATTGATTTGTTAATGCCTTATATAAAAGGTGGAAAAATAGGTTTATTTGGTGGAGCTGGTGTGGGAAAAACTGTTTTAATTCAAGAACTAATCAATAATATTGCTAAAGAACATGGTGGTCTTTCAGTTTTTGCTGGTGTTGGAGAACGTACAAGAGAAGGTAATGACCTTTACCATGAAATGGAAGCAAGTGGAGTTTTAAATAAAACAGCTTTAATTTTTGGGCAAATGAATGAACCCCCAGGAGCAAGAATGAGAGCTCCATATACAGCTTTAACAATGGCTGAATACTTTAGAGATACAATGGGACAAGACGTACTTCTATTTATTGATAATATTTTTAGATTCACTCAAGCAGGATCAGAAGTTAGTGCTTTATTAGGAAGAATGCCATCTGCTGTTGGTTATCAACCAACATTAGCTACCGAAATGGGGCAATTGCAAGAAAGAATCACTTCTACTAATAAAGGTTCAATTACTTCTGTTCAAGCAGTATATGTTCCTGCAGACGATTTAACAGACCCTGCTCCTGCAACTACTTTTACTCACCTAGATGCTAAAACTGTTCTAGATAGAGATATTGCGGCTTTAGGAATATATCCAGCAATTGATCCTCTAGCTTCTAATTCAAGAATGATGGATGCTAACATTATTGGTTTAGAGCATTATAATACTGCAAGAGCAGTGCAAAATATTCTTCAAAGATTTAAAGAATTGCAAGATATTATAGCTATATTAGGAATGCATGAGTTAGGTGAAGAAGACAAAAAAATAGTATCTAGAGCTAGAAGAATTAGAAACTTTTTATCACAACCATTTTTCGTTGCTGAAAAATTTTCAGGAATTCCAGGAAGATACATAAAATTAGAAGAAACTATTCATTCATTTAAAGAAATTTTAACTGGTAAGTATGATGATTTACCCGAAGAAGCATTCTTGTATGTTGGCACTATTGAAGATGTTATTAAAAAAGCAGAAAAACTAGGTTATACAACCTTAAAAAATGAAAATACAAATTAATTTAATTATTAGTACCCCTCATGGAATTTATCTTGATAAAAAAGCAGAAATTGTATCTTTTAAAACTACCGAAGGATATATAGGACTTATGAGTGGAGCTACCGAATTTATGGCTGCTATTGTTCCTTCAAAAATTTTAATAAATCATCAAAATTCAGCCGAAAGACAAGAATTATACGTTGATAGAGGTATTGCATATTTTAAAAATAATGTTCTTTCACTAATTGTTAATGAAATTGATAGTAAACCAATTAATGAAGCAACTTATACTAAAGAAAATGAAGTTAAAAAATATACCATTATTGAAGAAATTAAAATTAAGAAAAATATTGTTTTAAATTCCAAATAATAAAAAGCCAAAAGATTTTGGCTTTTTATTTATCAAATAAACTTTATCTTCTAAATATTAAGAATTTTCATTTTCTAATTGTTCTTCATTAGATTCTATAGATTCATTATTTTTTTCGTCTAAAAAGTATAGAAAGATATTCTTACAAAAATGTTTTTTTAATTTTTTAAAAATTAATTGCTTGTTTGATGAAGGTTCATGAACAAAAAATATTAATTTTTTAGTTTCTTTTGAATATTTAATTAATAATCACTCATATTCATTGAAATGAATTTTTGAAATATATTTTTCTTTTTCTAATTCAAATTGTTGCAAGTTTTCAATGTTAGAAATTTCAAATAAACTAATTCTTTTCAATTTTATTATTTCATTTTCAAATGTATTTATTTTATTATATTTTTCTACATTAATTTCAAAAGTGTTCAAATCAAATTTTTGTAAATTATTAGTCAAATTTTTGTAAAGTTCAGCAAAATTTAAATTTTGAGTTTTATAGTAATTTAACATATCAACAATAGTACTTACTGGTAACATTTCATCACAGTATTTGATATTTGATGACAAATAAAATTCATTAATTTCATTAAAATATAAAACATTTGGTAAGTTAACTATTTCATTGAAATCTAAAATAATTTCTGTTTTGCTTTGTAAAGCAAATTTTTGAGCAACAGCATCAATTAAATATTCTTTGGATGCTTTAGAACTAATTATTAAATTTGAACTAGAAAAGTTCTCATTTGTTGATTGAGTGGTATTTAAAAAATTTAAATAAACAGCTACTAAATTACTTATATCTACTAATGAATAGCCAAAACATAAAGAATTAGATTTTTTGGCATATAAAAACACTTTTTTATGGTCATATGAAAATTTTAAAAGATAGTCGAATTTTTGATTTTTTCACAAAGGTAAATAAATTTTATTAGGTTTTTCTTTTTTAATTGTTTTATTAATTAAAGTGTAAGAAATATCATTTCTACCAAGAATTTTTTTTACAAAAGCATTACTTGTATTATCGGTAACAATACCAATTTTTAATAATTTATTTCCACCTTCATTATGATTTGCTTTTAGAATCTCATCTGCATATTCGCTTAATAATCTTTCACTATCTAATTTAAAATAGTCATCATAAAAAATGTGGCATGAAAAAGGATCGATTTCTTGCATCATGTTATAAATATTTTGAATTTCGTTACTTAAAAAATTAGCACCTTTATCATTAATAAATTCAACACTAGTCAATGATTTTAATACTGAATATTTTGAAATATAAATTGTAGTATTAATATTTTTGGTTTTATTAATAACATATAAAAGAAAGGACTTGGTAACAGGTAATGAATCCTTAAACCTTAAGACTTTTATTCGATATGCATTAAAAACATCTTGTAAATAATCTAAATATTTTTCATATTCATTATCAAAACCATCACTAGCTAATAAAATATATTGATTTTGTAAATCACCAATTGATTTTTGTAACAAATTAACATAAGATTGGGCAATAGCATGTAAAGTAATTTCATTAAATTTGTTATGCCCTAAACCATTTTTAGCAATAAATTTGTTTTTTAATAAAAATAATGGTGAAGTAAAATCAGAAGGTAATATCCCTTTATTTTTTATTTTTTTTAATTCTTTATATATTTTTTTATTGCCACTAAAATATTCTAATCATGGAGTTATTTCTATCATATTATCAATTTTAATATAAATTATTACTTTAAAATTTAATTAAAAAAAATAAAAACTGGAGATTATCTTATCCCAGTTTTTTTCTTTATGCATTTTCATCAAAAGATGAATTATATAATTTGGCATAAAATCCATTTTGTTTTAATAAATCTAAATGTTTTCCTTGTTCAATAATTTGACCATTATTGATAACCAAAATTAAATCGGCAGTAACAATTGTTGAAAGACGATGAGCTATTACAAAGGATGTTTTTCCTTTCATTAACTCTAGCATTGCTTTTTGGATATTTTTCTCAGTTCTAGTATCAACATTTGATGTTGCTTCATCTAAAATTAAAATATTTTTATTAGCAATTATTGCTCTAGTTATTGCAAGTAATTGTCTCTCTCCTTGTGAAAAGTTTGCACCACCTTCTTGAACAACTTCATTGTAACCATTTTCTAGTTTTTGAATAAAATCATCTGCTTTAGAAATTCTTGAAGCTTCAAATATTTCATCATCTGTGGCATTTAAATTTGCATATCTTAAATTTTCTAAAATAGTTGTTTTAAATAAAAATGTATCTTGCAAGACAATTGAAATTTGATTTCTTCAACTTTTCTCATTAATATCAGTAGATTTATGACCATCGATCATAACATCACCACTATTTGGTAAATAAAATTTACTTAATAAATTAATAATTGTTGTTTTTCCTGCACCAGTAGGACCAACAATAGCTATAGTTTGACCTCTTTTAGCAGAAAAAGAAGCATTCTTTAATTGTAAAGAATCATTCAATCCATTATATGAAAAATTAACATTTTTAAATTCAACATTACCTTTAATATTATTAATTTCACTCAAGGTATCTTGATCTACTTGAGGAATTAAATTTATTAATTTAAATACTCTTTGAGTAGATGCAGAAGCCATTAAAACTTGTCCCATATTTTCAAAAAATCTAATTACTTGATTTGTCATTATTCTAATGTAAATAACAAAAGAAGTAAGTGTTCCGGGAGTAAAAATTTTTCCCGTTCCTGTGCCAATTTTTGATAAAGAAAATACAGCACCAATAACAATAATAATTAATTCCATTAAAGCAGTTGCAACCCGCGAGTAAGGATAAATTACAGTAGTGTAAATAGTACTTTTAAAACTAGTTTTATAAATTTTTTGATTTTTAATTTCAAATTCTTCATTTACAAATTTCGTTTTATTGTAATTTTTAATTAAATGATGAGCAGCTAAATGTTCTTCAATATAGCCATTTAATGAAGCTATTCTTTTTTGTTGTTTTCCAAATAAAGGCATTGCTTTTGTCATTAAAATTGCTACTAATGAAAAGAAAATTACCATTAAAACTATAGAAATCAAAGTAAGATATGGAGAAATATAAAGCATAAATCCTAATGAAGCTATCACTAAAAATATAGTTTGAAACATAGGACTTAATGAACCTGTCAATCCATTAGCAATGTTTTCAATATCATTTGAAAGAATTGACATTAATTCTCCACTATTTGATGCATCAAAATAAGATATTGGCATTTTCATTAAAGATTGATATGCCTTGCTTCTCATTGTCATAGTGGTAATCATTCCTGCTTTTATCGCCAAATGATTTACTCACAAATTAACTCCTTGTTGAGCAAAATAAAAGAGTCCCATTAACAAAATCGCAATTGTTAAAGAGGTAGTATTGTAATTAGGATTATTTAAATATTCATATGATAAATAATTATCAGTTACATATCCCAATAAATAAGTTGATGCGCCTAAAAAGATTGATGCAATAAGATTAAGAATTATTATTCCAACAAATATTCCTTTTCGATAGTTTAAATAACTAATCATTTTTTTAAAACTATCTTTTTTAATTTGTCTTTGTTCTTTTAAGTACATTTTTCTCTCAAGACAAGTCATGTTTTTTAATTTCTTTTGATTTTCAGGCTGGATAGCATTATTCATGTTCACCCCCTAATTGAGTCAAAGCAATTTCTTTATAAAGTTTATTTTTTTTCATTAATTCTTGATGGGTTCCAATATCAGAAATCTTTCCATGGTGAAGCACAATAATTTTATTAGCATCAATGATTGATGATATTTTTTGGGCAATAATAACAGTTGTAATTCCGGTTTCTTTAAAGGCTTCTCTAATATTTTTTCTTACTAGCGATTCAGTTTTGGCATCAAGAGCACTAGTAGAGTCATCTAATATTAAAATTTTTGGTTTTCTAATTACTCCTTGAGCTATCGAAAGTCTTTGTTTTTGACCACCAGACAAGTTTGCACCTTTTTGTTCAACTTCATGATCATATTTTTTAGGAAAACGATTAATATATTCATAAGCACATGAAATTTTAGTAGCTTGAATCATGTCATTATCAGAAGCGTTTTCATTAGCAAATAAAAGATTTGATTTTATTGTTCCACTTAAGATAGTAGGAACTTGGTAAACATGAGAAATATTTTGTCTTAAAGAAAGAGTATCAATTTCTTGAATATTATTATTATCAATTAAAACTTTGCCATATTGGGTTTTAAAATCTAAATTTAGAAGTTTGGCAATAGTGGATTTTCCTGAACCTGTTGGTCCAATTATTCCTATTATTTCACCAGGATTAGCTTCGAAAGTTATATCTTCTAAAACATTCTTTTCACTATTTTCATAATATCTAAAAGATACGTGATCAAATTTAATTTTACCTTCTGTTACTTTTTTATCTGAAGTAATAAATTTAATGTCTGGTTCTTTATCTAAAATTTCAAATATTCTTTTTGCAGATATTCTAGCTCGATAAATATAGAATAGAACAAAAATTGTCATAATAACGCCCATTGTTACAATCATTACATAATTAATAAATGCATTAATATTGCTAATTTGTTTTTGATATTCAGCTTGTGTTATTCCTCTAGAAGTATACCCAACTGTTGCTAAAATTGCTAATGATGCTAAGTTAGCAATCAACATAACCATAATAAACATTAAGTTAAATACCAATCAACTTTTTCCAGAAGTTTTTCCTAAGGTTTCATTAACATTTTTAAATTTGTTTCATTGATTTTCTTCTAAATTAAATGATTTAATAACTTTTACTCCTAGAATATTTTCTTGGCTTTCAATGTTAATATTGTCATTTAGTTTTTGTTCTTTTTTAAATAATGGCATAGAAATCAAACCTAAAACGCCCATAATTAAAAATAGCAATGGAATCATGGCGCCAAAAACTGCTGATAGTTTTAAACTACTCAATAAAGAAAGAACAAGTCCTAATGTAAGCTGAACAGGACCTAAAATTATGGATTTTAATGCCATTTGAATACCCATTTGGATTCTATTTACGTCAATTGTGAATCTAGTCAAAATTTTTGCATTAGTAAATAATTCAATATCTTTTTGCGATAAAGATTCAATATGATTTCACAAGTAAGATCTTATATCTCTTGAACCGCCTATTGAAATATATGACGAAAGATATGTACTAACCATACCTGAAATTGCTCCTATTAATAGAGTAATTCCGAAAGACAATCCTAAAAATTTTAGTGCCTCTACAATTGTTGGAAACGAGGTTTTGTATAACAAAATATTAATTTCTACATTAGTAAAAGGATGAGTAATTTTATTATATTCTAAAGCTACTAATGAAACTATTTGTCCGATAAATGTTGGGGTAAATAAAAAGGCAAATGTTTCAAAAATTGTCAAAAGCAAAGTAACGACTGCTAGTCATTTGTATTTTGCTTTTAATAATTTTAAAATTCTAAACATTATTTGCCTTTCAATAAATTAGTTTTTATTATTAAAAAAATTTTTTGCATCTTTTACAATAAATAATTCTTCATTAGCTCTTACTATATAAATAGGAATTTCACTATTAGCTGTTGAAATTAGTTTATATTCACCATAACTACGATCTTTATTTAATACTTCATCTATTTCTAATTTTAGAAGTTTAATATTTTTTATTGTGTTTAATCTTATATAATGATCGTTTTCGCCAACACCAGCTGTGAAAACAATAGCATCTATTTTTCCATCAATTCTATTTAAATATTTAATTAAATAATCACTAATTCTTCTAATATATAAATCTAATGTAAATTTGGCTTGCGGATTTGTTTTTCTTTGAAGTTGAATATCTCTAGCATCAGAAGAAATTTGACTCACACCTAACATACCTGATTTTTCATTTAGCATTTTCATTACATCATCAATATCCATATTTTCATGTTTCATAATATAAGGAATTAAAGATGGATCAATATCTCCAGATCGAGTTCCCATCATAATTCCAGCAAGCGGGGTAAATCCCATAGATGTATCAATAGATTTACTATTTTGAATGGCACATAAACTTGCACCACTACCAATATGCAAAATAACTAAATTTAATGGTTTCTTATTTAAAATTTGTTCCATTTTTTCAGTAACAAAATTATAGTTGAGACCATGAAAACCATATTTTCTTAAATTTAATTTGTCTGACAAAGATTTATTAATAGGATAAGTGTATTCTACTTCACCAATGCTTTTGTGAAAAGAAGTATCAAAATGAAGAGTTTTTTTAACATTAGGCATAATTTTTTGAAATGCCAATATTGCTTCTATTGCCCCAGGATTATGAACTGGTGCTAAATCAATTGATTCTTGTAAATATTCAATATTTTTGTCATTTACTTCACATGTATCACGTAAAAATGGACCACCATTAACTATCCTAAATGCAACTTGAGAAATTTCAGAGTAATTTTTAATAATACCGTGATTTTCTCATTGCTTTTCTAGTTGCTTAACTGCTTCTAAAAATGTTGGCAAAGGTAAATCCTCTTCTATTTTTTCATTGTTATAGTCAAGTGTTAAAATACCCATTGGCATTTTAATTCTTTGAGCAATTCCTTTTGCTTCATTTACTAAGTTTTCATTAAATAAACTTCATTTAATTGAACTTGAACCAGCATTAATAACTAAAAATTTTGACATTTTTACCCCTTTTGTTTCTTTTTATTATAAAAGAAAAAAATATTATTTTTAATTAAAAAAAATAAAATAAAAGCACCTTCAAGCGCTATTAAACTTTTAATTATTTAAATTTTTTTATTTTAATTTTCAAAAAAATAAAAATGGCGATCGCAGCAGGAGTTGGACCTACGACCCCAAGCTTAGGAGGCTTGTGCTCTATCCACTGAGCTATGCGACCACACATTTTTTATTTTACCTTATTTTTAATAAAAGGAATTAGTTATCATATTCTTGTAATCTTATTAAAGCATTAATATAAATTTCCAATGATTCTTTCATTTCCTTATAAGTAAATCTTTCATTAGGACCATGCATTAAATGCATATATTTAGTTGACCCAAATGCAACACAATTTTTGACTATTCTAGCATATGTTCCGCCACCAATTGCTAGAGGCTCTTCATTTGTTTTCATACCTTCATTAAAAGTTTGCATTAATATTGTTACTAACTTGTTATCTTTTTCAATATATTTTGCAGGTTTAAAACCAATAGGATCAATAATAATTTTTTTATTTAATTTAGCTACATATTTACTTAAATCGCTATAAACTTGATTTTTATTATGTGTAACTGGAACCCTTAAATCAAAACTTAAAATATATCCATCATCATTAGTATTAATAATTCCTAAATTAGCAGATAAAGGCCCCGAAAAATCAGTATAATTAGGAAAAATATTTTTTAATTCAAAATCATTATCACTAAAATTATCGCTAATAAATTTTATTAATGAATTATTTTCATATTCAGAAAAAGTTTCTTTAAACGCTTTTAAAAATTTAATAATGGCATTATCACCTTTTTCTGGAGTTGATCCATGGCCACCAATTCCTTTTATTGTTAAAATAGATAGTTTTTTATCCAATTGATAATCATTTTTATTTAAAAATTTTGTTATTTCTTCAACTTTTGGATATTTAACATATAGAGTATCAGGAATTTGGTTAACAACTTCACCTGCTTTAAGATATAAGTTTTCTATTTTAGGAAAACATAAATTAACATGGTAAACCATTTTTTCAGCATAAATTAATGGCCATTCACCATCTGGGGTATATGAAATATAAGGTTCACCAAAATCATGCAAGTATTCTTTCATAGATAACATTGTAGTTTCTTCTGAAAGTCCAAAAATAATTCTAATTGCTCATTCTTTATCTAATAATTTTTTATCATAAATATATTTCATGGCATATAAATTTATTATTGCCGGACCTTTATCATCTAAACTTCCTCTACCAAAAAGTTCATTTTCTTTTTTAATAGGATCGAATGCACTACTAATTCATTGATCTTCATCTCCTGCAGGAACAACGTCTAAATGTGCTAAAATGCCAATAATTTTTTTGCCATCTCCTATTTGAGCAAAACCATATTTCTTATTTTTATCTTTATAAATTTTAAAACCAAAGCGCTTTGCTAATACTAAAGCAAAATTTAAAGCATCATCAACTTCTTTTCCAAATGGAAATTCATTATTTTCATCATATTTACTAATGGATGGTATAGCACATAATTTTTTTATGTTTTCTGTCATTTCATCGAATTCTTTATTGCTTTGTTTGTATTTAGTATATTTTTTCATTTTTTTGTCCTATTCTATTTACTATTTTTTAATTAATACTCTTTAATCAATTTTTATTTATCAAAAGGATTAACATAATTTTCATCTCATTCATTAATTGCATTTACTCATTTTTTATTTTTCTTTAATTTCAAGTACAATTTTTTTATTTTCATTAATATAAATTTTTCTTCTGTACATAATTGATTTCATTTTTGTAAGAGAAATTGTATTTTTGAATACTCTAATTCCTACATCAACAGATCAGTATATTCATGCAATAGTCGAAATTATTTCTATTGTAACTCAAACTCGCCCACCCAAACTAAGTGCTCTAGCAACTATAAACAATATGGCAAATGGTAATCCAAAAAAACAAAATAACAAGTAATATTTTAAAATTGATTTTTTTTCTAAATCAAGTTGTTTTTTAATATTATCTTTTGTTAATTTTGTTCCCATACTTAAAATTATATTATTTAATTTTTTTAAAATTTGGACATTTATTTTTTAGGAAAAAATTTTCAAAAAAATTACAAAAAAATTATTTTTGTATATAATGTTTACATAGCAACCATAACGAAGGGGTACCACCTGATACCATTCCGAACTCAGCAGTTAAGACCTTCAGTGCCGAAAATACCGATAGGGAAGATAGGACGTTGCTTTTTTATTTATAAGGAAATAAAATGAAAAATTCTTTTAGTTTTTTTATAAAAAAAGAAATACTTACTGTTAAGTTAAATAATGACGAAACATTATCGATGCTTAATGGCATTTTTGCTACTTCTTCTTACAAAGATAATCAAATGATAATTACTATTAATAATGATGAAATTTATTCATTTATAAAAAATAAATTAGCTTATTTAAATATTATTTTTTTTCAACCAAAAAGTAATCAATTATTAATAAATAAAAATGATGTATATAAAAAAAACTTATTAAAACAACAACATTATTTTAGTGGAGTTTTTTTAGCTAGTGGTTCAATTAGTGATATTTCAAGCACTAATTATCATTTGGAAATAAATTATTTAAATAAAGACTTAGCATTAGAAGATTTAGTTATATTAAATGAGCATAATTTAAATTTTAAATTTATAGAGCGAAAAAATAAATTTGTTTTATATTTAAAAAAAATTGAAAACATTTGTGATTTTTTAAAAGCAATTGGAACTTATAATGCTTATTTAACTTTTGAAGAACAAAAAATTGAAAGAGATTTTTCTAACAATATTAATCGATTAACTAATTTTGATTACTATAATCAAGAAAGAATTGCTAAATCAAATGCTAATTTTATTGAAAATTATAATTATATGATTGAACATCAACTAGAAGATTTATTTTCAAATAAAGAATTAACTTTTTTTAAATTAAAAATTAATCATTTAGATTTTAGTTTAAATGAGTTAAAAAAAGAATTAGAAAAAAGCAATATTAAGAAAGCCAAGCCAACTCTTAGTCATTATATAAACAAGCTACAAAGTATAGTTCAAAAATATAAATCCAAATTAAATAAAAAATAAGTTGACTCAACGGTTCAAAGTTTATCATCATATAATGCGACAAATTGATCAATAAATTCTTCATATCTATGTTTTACTAAAAAATATCATAAATAAGACCTATGTTTACTTCTGAGAATGGACTTTTGATTAGCTATTTCTGAATTGTAAACCAATTTATTATTATCGAAATTGCGTTTTATTTCGCGAGATATTGTTGATGGTGATTTATTTATTCGGCTATTTTTCTAATAGAAAAACCTTTATTTAAATATTCTTGAATAATAATTCTATTTTTGTAATTTAAGTGATTATAAATTAATCATGAGTGACCTATTGAAGCACTTTATTTAGGTTGCTCTTTTTTTATTTATCTTAATAATATAAAAATGCAACCTATAAAATTATTTCATAGTGTTGCACTTAATTAGTTTATTTTTTATTTTCAATATTTAGTTTCATAATCATTAATCATTTTACGTATAGTATCGGCATTGGTTTTCAAATCATTATAATAAGGTGATGAAGTATAAGCCTCAAAAAGTGCGCAAATTTCTAACGATGCATTTATTGTTTTTTGAAATTCACCTTTAAGATAATCATAATTTGATAATGCTTTTTGATAATCTCCGCTTTCCAAAATAGTTTGTATTAGTGAACTCGTATGAGAATTATTTAGTATTGATTTTATTAGATCTACCTTTTTCTTCATTTCTTCAGTTCCTAGGTTATATGCTAATGCATGTCAATTTCAGAAGTCTTTAAAACCAGAAAAACTAATATCAAGGGTTACATTTTCAAAAGTTTTATTACTTAATACAAAAGCATAATGTATAGACTCTAATAACCTTAGAATACTTACTTCTTTGTCATACTTTTTAGTAACTGCTTTGGTTATATAACTGCCATCTTGATTTTTACCTATAATAACATTTTGTTTTGTTTTATTATAAGAATATTTGAATTTTCCTTCGCCACTAATATAATCAGCAGAAATTACTTCATTACTTCTATTAAAAATATCTTTAAAAAGTGTAGTTGGGTTTTGTGAATTATATCCTACTGTTGTTTTGTTATCTCAAAATTGCTTAAACATACCATAATAATTTACAAAATTGTATTTTGTTTTTAAATAATCTAATTTCAAATCATCACTAGTTAAATTAAAATCATCATTAGGTAAATCTTTTTTAAATCCAGTGATTTTATATTCAAACTCTTTACTAATATCTGGGAATTTCTTAGATTTTATAGTTGCTTTTATTGTTAATTCACCAGTTTCATCATTAGGACTAATATGAGTAATTTCATATTCAAATTGATCTTTTAATTCAGTTTTTAAAGTAATATCACTTTGGTGATTCTTATCAACATTAGATGCTAATCTATCTTTATTATTAACATTAAAGGTTGGATTATAATAATTAACATAACCACGGTGAACATTTTCTAAAGCTGCTCTAACATCTAACGTTTGCAAGTCTGATTCATAAACTTGATCTTGCATAGATGTTGAAGTATAGCTATCAGCAGTTGGAACATTCTTTCTAGTTACTTTATATCTAAAAGTAATTTTGTTACTATCTTCATCATAAGTTAAATCATGAATTTCAATAATTTCATCACGTTCTTTATCATTTTGATTTCAAGTTGCATAATCTTTTAAAGCATCATAATAATTTCCTGAATTTCTTATACTATTGTAGATTCGTTCTACTGTATAAGCATTAGAAGATTTGGCTGTTAAATTTTGCATCTTAAATGGTTCATATTTTCTAAAGTCACTAAAAACAAAATCTCTATATGCTTTTATTTTTGGATTGCTTCTTAAACTAAAAGTAAATCTTGCATATACTTTTCCGGTTAAATCATTAGCTTTGTGTTCATGTGAAACTAAATAATCACTGCTTGGATGATTTGTAACTGTATAATTAAAAGAAGTTATAAATGTTGAAGGAAGTCACTTTTTACGATCGCTATCAACATTAAATTGAACATTATAAATATAAATATTTGCATCTACTTCTGCTATTTTATCATCAGCTTTTGTTATTTCTAAGTTAGCATCATCAATAACTTTTTGATATTTCTTATTTTCTGCTTCAGTTTTTACATTTTCAAGTTCGGTTTTAGCTTCTTGTAACTTAGTTTTAGCTTCTTCAAACTTACTTTTATCTTTATTTTTAATTATTTCATTAGCATTATTAATTGCTTCAACTAATTTTTGTTTGGCTAATCTTAATTTTTCATCTAATGCTTTTTTTTCTTGTACTAATTTATTTCTAGCGGTTTGTAATTTTGCTTTAGAAGTTTCTATTAGATTTTTTAATGAATTTACATCATCATTAATTTCAGGATATTTTGTTTCATTATATTCATCAACAAAATCTTGCGCTGATTTTATTTGTTTTTCTAAATCAACAATTGCATTATCTAAGGTAAGATGGTCATTTGCTGAATCAGCATTATTGTTAGCTTGATTAAGTTTGTTTGTTAATGTGTTAATTTTATTTTTTAATTCAGCAATTTTTGCATCTCGATTTTGCTTATTAATTTCTGTATATTCTTTAACAACGTTTTCTACTTGTTCTTTAGTTTTAGCAGCATCAATTTTACTATTTGCCTCATTTTTTTGTTGCTCTGTTAAATGATCTAATTTTGCTATGTCTTGTTTTGCTTTTATTCTAGCAGCTTCAAGTTCAATTAATCTTTGCTTTTCTTGATTTGCTGATTGTAATTCTCTTTTAGCTTCATCTATTTTAGTTTCTAAAGTAGATTTTTCTGAAGTTAAAGCGGTTTCATTATTAATTTTTAATAATAATTTTTCTGCATTACTAATAGTTTTTTCTAATTTATCGATATCATCACTTAAAGAACTAGAAGTTGTATGTTCTTTTTGAACTTCCTTAATTGCAGTATCAAGATTAGTTATCATTTCTGATATTTCTTGTTTTAATTTGTTAATTCTTTCTTGTTCGGTACGATTGGCTTCATCTAAAGCATTTTGAGTATCTTGTTTTAATTTATTAAGTTCATTTAATAAATTGTTAGCTTCAAGTTGCTTAGCTGAATAATGCTTATTAGTTGCCAAAGTTTTTGCTTCAGTAGCTTTTTCAATAGCTTTTTCTAAATCTTCAAGGGCAGCTTTTAGTTTTGAAATTTCCTTAGATGAAATAGCATTATTTGCTTTAGTTTTAGCGGGAATTGCTAAATCGTTAGCATCTTTTAATGCTTTTTCAACTAATGCTTTATTCTTTTGTTGTTTTGCTTTTAAAGTAGCTAAGGTGTTGTTAGCTTCATCTGTTGTGGTTTTTAAATCAGCAAGTTTTTTAAGAATGGTTTGTTGTTTTTTAACTCATTCATCTTTTTGTAAATCTGAATGTTTAGCAATCGCTTGTGTAATTGCTTGTTCAAATAGTGGCAATTTTTCCTCTAATTCATCAATATTTTCTTCAACATTTTTAGCATTAGTTTCAGCAGTTTTTACTTTTGATATTTCATCATTAATTTCATTAATAATTCTTGTGATTTTTCCGCTTCTAGCATCTTCTAATTTTTGACTTGTTTTAGCTAATTGAGTTTCGACTTGATTTATTAAAGCTTGTGCTTCAGTAACTTTTTCTTGATATTTATTAGTTGTAGCTAAATTTTTTGCTTCTTCGGCTTTAGTTTTAGCATTATTTAGAGATTCAACTGCTTTTTCAAGTTCACTAACATTATTATCGGGAGTTGCTTTAGCCTTTTTAATAGCATCAACTACTGCTTTTTGAGCTTCTCTTACTTTATCATTAGTAGAGTTAATTTTATTAAACATTTCCTTGTTTTTTTCTTCAAGGTTTTTATTAGCATCATTAATTAAAGTACTTAATTCATTTAATAAAGTTTTTAATTCTGGAACTGCTTGATTTTGAGCTATGTTATATGTTGTTTTTGTAGTAATTGCATTAGAAATTGATTTATTTAATTTTTCTGTATTTTCTTTTAATTCATCAACACCATCTAAAGTTTTGACTTTATCATTTATTGTTTTTAATGACTTGATCGCATCTTCAAGTGCTTTTTTAACTTCGGCAATTCTTTTGGTTTCTTTTGCTTGTTCGTCTGCTAATTTATCAGTAATTTCTTTTAATTTTTTATCTACTTCTTTAGATTTTTCTTCAGCTTCTTTAGATTTTCCATCATAATGATTTTTATCAGCTTCTTTTTTGGCGTCATTTAAATCTTTTTTGGCGTCCTCTAGATCTTTTTTAGCTTTATCT
Source organism: Metamycoplasma buccale (assembly GCF_046774455.1). Lineage (GTDB taxonomy): Bacteria > Bacillota_I > Bacilli_A > Mycoplasmatales > Metamycoplasmataceae > Metamycoplasma > Metamycoplasma buccale. The sequence continues at coordinate 703,872 of NZ_CP177249.1, forward strand.
AAATCATCTTTTTTAGGTGGATCTTGTTTTAAGGCATCATCGGCTTTTTTAATAGCTTCATCGGCTTTTTTCTTAGCATCATCCACTTGTTTATCGATTTTCTCAGTTTTTTCTTTATTTTCTTTTTCTAAATCTTTTTTAGTTTGTTTTGCAGTTTTTAATGTTTCTTTTAATTTATTTAATTTTTCTTTTAATGAAGAAACACTATTATTTTCAGGTTTATCATATTGATTTACAATGCCTTCAGTAGTTGTTATGGTTGCTTGTAAAGTGGTCAATGCTTCAGTTAGCTTGGTAACATTATCTTTATTATCAGTAACATTTTTTATTGCTTGATCTAAGGATGTTTGCGCTTGATCTAGTGCTTTGGCTACTGCTTTAATACGATTCTTTTCAGCATTTAATTTATTGTCTACTTCAGTAATCTTGCTTGATAAATCTTCTTCAAATTTAATTACTTTATTAGTTTCTATTTGATAACCTTTTGGTGAAATTTCAGTTTTTAAAGAAGTTGCTTTATTTTTAATTTCATTTAATTTATCTAAAGCGCTTTGTAAATCGCTTTCTTTATTAGAAGTAATAGCATTGTCCGCTTTTGTAATAGCTTCATTAGTTTTAGTTTCTAAATCTTTTACTTTATTTTCTATTGCTTGTTTTTCATTAGCTAATTTGGTTTTTTCAGTTTCATATGTTGAAGTAACAGAATCTAATTTATTCTTAAAGTTTGTGTATTCAGGGTTAGTTTTGGTTTGATCATTATTATCAGTAATCTTTTTATCTAAAGTTTTCGCTGCTTCAATTTGTGCTTTAAGTTTGTCAAGTGCTTCTTGCTTATTATCAATTAAAGTTTGTTTTTGATAATCTTTAAGAGCATCTTCTAAATTTTTAGTTGCAGTTTTTAATTCTTGTTTTAATTTCTCTATTCTTTGTTTTTCTTGTTCTTCTGCACTTTTTAAAGCTGCTAATTTTTGATTTGCTTCAACTAGTTTTTCATTAATTTTAGTTTTTAAAGCAGTTGCTTTTTGTTTTAATTCATTATATTCAATATTAGTTGCTTCGGTTTCACTAGCTTCAGTTTTAGTTAAAGCTGCTTTTAAATCATTAATAGCACTTTGAACTTCAGTAATAGTATTGTGATGATCATCATATTTTTTAATAGCTTCATTAGCTAAACGTTCTGCTTCATTGTAATTTTCTTGAGCTACTTTTCTTTCATTTTCAATGTTAGTTTTACGTTCTTCTAATGATGCTTTTTTATTGTTTGCTTCAGTTAGTTTAGCTTTAAGATTATTAAATTCAGTTTGATATTTACTTTGATTTGCTTCAGTATCATTTTTTACTTTTGTAGCAATGGTAATTTCATCAGTAATGCTATTTAATGATTGTTGAATTTTTTCTAAATTATGTTCAAAACCTAAAGCAGTAGTTGCTTTTTGAATTTCAGTTTCTAATTTATTAGTTGCATCAGTGATTTTTTTCTTGATTGCTTCAAGATTTTTAGTTTCAACTTCAGCAATTTTTTTGCTTAATTCTTTTTGCTCTTCTTTGGCTTTCTTAATTAAATTTTCTAATTCTTTAGATACTTCTGGCAATTTAGCTTCATTAGCTAATTTTTTGGCTGCTTCAGCTTTAGTAATTGCTTTATCTAATTTTTCTTTAGCTTTATTTAGTTTATCTAAATCTTCAGTTTTCTTAGCTTCTTCAACTTCTTTTAAAGCTTCATTAAGTTCTTCTTTAGCTTGATTAGCGGCTTTTTTGGCTTCGTTTTCTTTATTTTCAATTTCAGCTAATTTATTTTTAGCATCATCTAATTTAGTTTTTGCTTCAGTAATTTTATTTTTTAAATCTTCAGTTTCAATTTTTAATTTAGGTTCATCTTTTACTTTATCATGTAATTTATTAGCATTATCAATTTCAGTTTCAAGTTCACTAATGGCTTTATTGATTTTAGCTTTATCATCACTTTTTAACGCTTCTTCTAAAGCTTTTTCTTTTTTAGTTAATTCATCAATTTGTTTGGTAATTTTTTCTTTATTTTCTTCTATTTCTTTAGCTTTTTGTTCAGCTTTTGTTTTTTGATTTGTAATTTTAGTAATTCAAGAATCAACTTCCGATTTTTTATCTTGACATTTTTTAGCAAGTTCAGTTTCATTTTTATTAGTTGCTTCAGTTTGAACTTTATCTAACTCATTTTTTGAGTCAGTTAATTTTGCTAAAATATCAGTTAATTTTGCTACATCATCACTATTTTCATTAGTTTTGGCTTCGCTAAGAGCATTGTCAGCCTTTTGTAAAGCTTCATTTACTTTAGCTTCAAGTTCTGAATGAGCTTTTCTAAGATCTTCTAATCTTTTTTGTGAAGCTTGTTGTTCTGCTTTTGCTTTAGCAATTTCATCTTCTAAAGCTTGAATTTCATTTGCAAGACTAGTTTTGGAATTATCGTTTTTGACTTCATTTAATAATGTTTCAGAGTTTTCAATTTCTTTAGCTAAAGTTTCAAGGCTTTTTTCTAAAAGTTCTATTTTTAATGCATCTTTTACTTTTTTAGTATTTTCTTTTAAAGCGTCTATTTGCTTATTAATTTTTTCTTTTAATAAATTAACTCGATTTTCTTCAGCTTGTTTTCTAGCTTTAGTTTCTTCTAAGATTCTTTTAGCTTCGGCTACTTTTAATTTAAGTTCATCACTTTCTTTAGTTAGTGAAGCTTTTTCTAGTTTTTCAATTAAGTCATTAGCTTCTTTAATTTTTGTTTCTAAATTAGTAATAGCATTATTTAATTCTTCTAAAGTGTTAGCTTTTTTGGCTTCTTCTATTGCTTTAGTTAAGGCTTCTAATAATTGTTTAGCTTCTTCTTTTAATTTAGCAATTTCAAGTTCTTTTTCTGCAACTTTTTTATTAGCATCAGCTATAGCTTTATCTAATTTTTTAATGCTTTCTTCGATTTTATTAGCTACTTGTGGTAAACCTAAAGATTCTGCTAGTTTCTTAGCAGCTTCACCTTCTTTTTTAAGTTCTTCAAGATCTTTTATTGCTTCTTTTAAAGCTTCAAGATCAGTAGTTTTATTAGCTTTTTCTATTGCTTTAGTTACTTTTTCTTCAAATCGTTTAGCATATTCTTCAAGATTTTTCTTTTGTTCAGCATCAGTTAATTTAGCTTTAAGTTCTTTTAGTCTCTTAATTTCATTTTCTGCTTTAGTAATTGCTTTAGCTAAATTATTGGCTTCTTCAGTCAAGCTCGCTTTTGTTGCATCATTTTTTAAACCTTTAGCAACATTGCTTAAATCAGTTAATTTTTTAATAAAGCGGTCGATTTCTGAAGTAATGTTTGCTTTAGTTGATTCTTCAACTGTTTCATTAATTTGTTCAATAATTTCTTTAATTTTGTTTTTTAATTTATCTTTATCGCTAAGCAATCTTTGTAATTTAACTTTGGCAAGTTCTAAAGCTTTTTTGGCTTCTTCAACTGATTTATCCAATTTAGCTTTATCTTCTTTTAAAAGTTTTTGCTTTTCTGGTCATTTTTCTAAATTTTTAATACTTTCTTCAACGATTTTTTTTACTGAAGCAGCTCGGTTTAGATTAGTTTCTAAATCTTCAATTGTCTTTTTATAATCTTCAATGCTTAAGTTTTTCTTAGCGTTTTCCGTTAATTTATCTAAAGCCTCAGTTAATTTTTGTAAATAAAGTCTAAGTTTTTCAAATCTTTCTTTATTTTTGTTATCTCAACTACTTGGTTTTTGATCAATAATATCTTGTTCAGAAACACCAATATCTAGGATATTGTTAGGATTATATTCGCCATTTTTCTTTGTTGCTCTACTATAAACAATTCCGGCAATAATAGCTGAAGTTGCTAAAACTCCAATTGCAGTTCCTAAAATAATAGTAGTTTTCTTTTTCTTTGATGTATTCATTATTAAATAACTCCTTGAATAGAAAGACATTTTAGAAAAAAAAAAAAAAAAACACTATTTATAGCGCTCTTTTTTGATATTTTGACAATTTTTATTCTTGTTATTAGGTATTTATGTTGTTATTATATATTTTTTTAAAATATTAAAAAATGTTAATTTTTGAATAAATTTGAAAAATTATTGTTTATTAAATTCTCTTAATTTCTTTAATGATATGTCTAATTTATTAATAAAATTGTTAATTTGATGAGACGATAGTTCTTCTTTTAATACGATTTCTATTTCTTTTCTTAATTTATCAAATTCTATTCTTAATTTAATTGGTAAATAATTATATTCATTATTGTTATAGTTATCTAAAAACATATAAGTACCATATTCTATTCTTGCTAATTGTATTTTTTTGAATAAATCAAAATTATTAATATTGTCACTTAAATTTGAATTTTCTAATAAATCTAAAATTTTGAAACTTGTTTCATTTTTTTCATTATTATTGTTTTTATATTCAAAATTTATATTACCATTTTCAACCGTAAAACCATATATAGGTGTATTGGTCTCTAATTTAACATTAGGAAATTTATTATTTAATTCTATTTCTTTTATTTTTATTTTTTTCTCAATATCAAACACTTCTAATATATGTTTATTTTTTAAATAATAATAAAAATAAATTAAGTTGCCTTCTTGAAAAACCATAGGGGCTATAGAGGATTCTTTAAAATTTATAAGTTTAGCAATTTCATCATTATTATCTTGTTTGTTATTTGTTTCATCTTTTACTAACTTGATTATTTTATTATCAAGTTGAAATTTGAATAAACCCATTTTTGAAATATTATTATTTCTTTTAAAATGAGAAATAAAATATCAATATCCTTTATAAAAGAAATATCTAGAAGGTCTAGATATATAATCTACTCCTTGCAATGTTATATCATTATCTTCAAATTTTGGATTATTAAAAACTGAAGTTTCAAAAAAGTCTTCTTGTGCAGCATAATCTTTATCTTGAATTTGATCTCATGGTAAAAATAGATTGAATCGCGATCCAACATATTGAAGTGTATCTTTTTCTAATCTTGAAGGTTTAATCAAAATTTGTCAATAATCTCTAATCCCAATTGTATTTCATCCATGCGGTATATGTTTTACTTGCATTTTCAATTTACTATCTGTGTCAAATCAAGTTGCATCCAAGAAATATCATTTTGGTTTATTATCGTTTTTTGTCTTAATTTTTACTGCCGTGAGTTTATGATCCTTATTAACTATTGGAAGTGCTTGAATATTAGCAGCTCTTAATAACATAGCTATTGCTCATCCATATTGTTGACAAACGGCTCTTCTAGTATTGATTGAATAAATAACATTTTCATACGCTACAGTTCCATCATATTTGAAATAATCAGCTACATATCTTATAGCACTAAAAACTTTATCAACATCATTCATACTTTCATATATTTGTTCAAGTCCATTTTTAATAAAATTCACTAAGTTTGCTTTGTTATTTTTATCTACAATTAATTCTTGCATTTCTCAATTGAAACGTTTTTGAATAGTATATAAATGAATAAATTTATCATCAAATATTAATTTATTTATATCAGTATACAAAGGATCTGGCCCTTCTTTGTAAAATTCTGTATCTCCAGTATAATTAGAATGAATGTACATTCTATCTAGTCAATGATCATAATATTATTTGATTAAACCTTCAGTCATGTTTCTTGATTCAAAATATTGACTTCGTAAATCAATTCCATCATATTGATAAGAGGAATGTAATTTATCAAAAATCTCTGCAAGTTCATTAATTTTAGATTCTTTATTACCAAAGGATGATTTTCTTACATAATTCTTTCATAATTTTTTGTTATTTTGTGATCAATCAATATCTCCGAAAGTATTATTATTTTCATAAAAACTTTGCTCTATATCACCGGGATAATATTCTTTAATCTTTTCTTTAATTTTAAAATTTGATTGATAACCTATTCTTAATTCTTTTTCTTTAAAATCTGAAATATTGTCGGCATCATTTTTATCACTTACAAAGTAGATTATTAAAATATGCTCGGCATCTTTTTTTGTAATTCCTTTAATATGAAAATTAACATGATTATTTAAATTATGAATATTGAAGTAATTTTTGCTTTTTCAATTATTAACAATTTCATATATTGATTCATTATTTGAATTTAATGAGATTAATATTTTATTAAGAAAGTCATTTAGTTTTGATTTTGTTAATTTTTTAGTAACATCATTATCTAAAAATAAATGTTTTTTAAAACCTTCTAATACAATTATTCTTTCTTTACTTATTAAAACAACATCATTTTTTATTTGAAAAATTAATTTTAATGATTCATTAGTGGGATATTCAATTTTTAAGTTAATGATTCGATATTTATTTCTATCAATATTAGTAATTTCTAAATCATTTATCGAAACAATACTAGTGTTTATTTTGTTATTTTTATTTAGCACACTAATTTCTATTTGGTTCAATAATTTTATTTATATTTTCTTGTAAATAAGTGTTTTTACAACTAATAGTTATTAATAATGGAAAAGTAGTAGTTACGGTAGTAAGTAATATACTAAATAATTTGTTTTTTAGTTTCACTATAACCCTCCTATTCTTAAAACAAATTAGAATGTTAGCATAAAAATTAATTTAAAAATAAAAAAATGCTAAACAATGTTTAGCAAATAAAAAAGCACTTTATATAGTTTATTTAGCATTTTTCATTGAGCGCATAACTTGTCTAATTTGGGATTCAGAAGCTTTTCTACCCATTTGTTGAAACATAACACGAATCATTTTTTCACTTATTGGGGGATTTTCTTTTAATTGTTTTTCATATTTCTTTTTAGTGAAAAATAAACCGCCGATAAATCCTGCTATGGCACAAATTATTGGTAAAATTACTATTAATGCAATACCTCAACTTGGCATTTTATTTCCCCTTTCAAATTGTCTTTTTTAAGACAATATATATCACGAACGGAAGTATTAGCAATACAAGAATACTAATAAAAAATATTTTAGCATAAAATCTATGTGCCTTAGATTTTTTGTCTTGCAAATCATTATAGTTCATAACCTCGGTACCAAAGAATGATTCAATATCAACCATTCTTTTTTTTCTAAAAATAGTATTAGCTATAAATAAAGCGACCGAGACAATCATTACAATACAGAGTAAATAAACAACTACATTAGGATTAGGAAAAGAATTGTGAATTCATTTTTTAAAATCAAGTTTTCCTCATTTTTGATCTTGTAAACCTCAAAATATTAAAGTAAAGAGACCAACATAAAATAATATTGAAACAATTAATCATGTTCTTCTTACTTGTTTCATCATTAATTTACGATAAAGTAAGGCAATAAAAGGAGGAGTAGTAATTGCACCTTGCTGGATACTAGTACGATAAACAACTATGCTTTTATTAATACCTAAAAAATCTAGTAAATCTATTATAAAAATGAATAATGAAATTCCCATAATTAAAACGGGTCCAATGTATCATGCTCATGTAACTTTTGAAGCATCCACTTTAAAAAGAGAAGGAGTATAAGCAAATAAAAAACAAGTAATAAAAGAAAACAAAAATATTACGCTTGTAATTGAAAGCATAAATATTTTCAAATTCTTTTCTAAACTAAAGACTTTATAAATTCCATTAGGAATAATTCCTTGTGGGTCTTTTAAACGATCTTTTTTTGTTGAAAGTGCTCTAGTTTGTAATGTTTCAACTTCTCTTACTTCATCAGCAAGAGATTTTACTGTTAAAGTTGTTTTCTCAAGATCTTTTGCTGATAATTCACCAACACTTAAAATTGGTTTTAAAGCCATGTTACTCCTTTTTCTTTGATGTGTCTGTTTTTAAAATTGCTAGAAATGCTTCTTGTGGTACTTCTACTGTACCTATTGATTTCATTCTTTTCTTACCAGCTTTTTGTTTTTCTAATAATTTTTGCCTTCTTGTAACATCACCACCATATAGTTTTGCCGTTACATCTTTTCGATAACTTTTAATAGTTTCTCTTGCTATTATTTTAGCACCAATAGCCGCTTGGATCGGAATTTCAAAGTTTTGCCGTGGAATTACTTCTTTTAATTTTTCTGTTAATTCTCTACTTTTGTTATATGCAGTATCACGGTGAGTAATTATGGCTAATGCATCAATTTTTTCACCATTTAAAAGAATATCAACTTTGACTAAATCGCTTTCTCTTAAACCAATATAATCATATTCAAATGATGCATAACCCTTAGAATAACTTTTCATTAAATCAAAAAAATCATAAATAGTTTCATTTAAAGGCAATTCATAAATTAATTTTCTTCTTGTATTATCTAAATATTCAATGTCGACATATTTTCCTCTTTTTTGTTGACATAACTCCATAATGGGTCCAAGATATTCTTCTGTTAAAAAAATGCTTGCTTTAATATAAGGTTCTTCAATACTTTGAATAGTACTTCTATCAGGAAAAAGTGAAGGATTAGTAATATATTGAATTTCACCATTAGTCAAAGTTATTACAAATTCTACTGATGGTGCTGTTGCAATAATATCTAAATTAAATTCTCTTTCCAAACGCTCTTGCAAAACATCCATATGTAAAAGACCTAAAAATCCTATACGAAAACCAAAACCCAATGCTTTTGACGTTTCGGGTTGTCAAACTATTGATGAATCAGAAAGACTTATTTTTTCTAAAGCATCTTTTAAATCATTGTAGTCACGAGTATCAACTGGATAAAAACCAGTATAAACAACAGGTTTTAATTTTTTATATCCTGGTAAAGATTCGGCAACAGGATTTTTACTAAGAGTAATAGTGTCACCAACTGTAACATCTTTTATATCACGAATAGAAGCACTAATTCAGCCTACTTCACCAGCACTTAATTTTTCTTTTTTAATTTCTTGAGGATTTTTTACTCCGAGCTCAGTAACAAAATACTTCTTCTTGCTTTGCATAAAGAAAATTTCATCGCCTACTTTTATTTCACCATTAAATATTCTTGCAAAAATAACTACACCTCGATAATTATCAAAATAACTATCAAAAATTAATGCTTGGAGTGGCTTATTAGGATCAGCTTCTTTTGGAGCAGGAATTTTATTAATAATTGCATCAATTACTTTATCAATATTTAATCCTGTTTTAGCTGAAATCAAAATAGCATCTAATGCATCTATTCCAATAATATCTTTTATTTCTTTTTTAACACGATCAGGATCAGCACTTATCAAGTCAACTTTATTGATAATAGGAACAATTTCTAAATTATGTTCCATTGCTAAATAAACATTAGCTAGAGTTTGTGCTTGAATTCCTTGAGTAGCATCAACTAATAAAAGTGCTCCTTCGCAAGCTGCTAAACTACGACTAACTTCATAAGTAAAGTCAACATGCCCTGGAGTATCTATTAAATGAAAAATATAGTCTTGATATTTAATTTGAATAGCATTAAGTTTAATAGTAATGCCTCTTTCTCTTTCAAGATCCATACTATCAAGAATTTGTGGTTTGCTTTCCCTTAAACTAATGGTATTAGTGAACTCTAAAATCCTATCAGCCAATGTACTTTTGCCATGATCAATATGAGCAATAATTGCAAAGTTTCTTATTTTATTATTAGTCATTATTTTAAAAATTATATTAAAAAAAGTAAATTTACCACTATAAATCTTGGCGACCATTAATAAACCATATTTTTACATTATAATTAATGTAGTCATGTTATACATATTTTATAATTCGCTTTCAAAAATAGGTACTAAAAAGAAAAAAATTTTTAATATTTTAAATAAAGCTGTTAAAACTTTTAACCATAATGAATTACATTTGAATGATATTATAAATATTAAAGATCCTTATAAAATAATTAAAGAATTAGATCAAGAAAAAGATGTTGTTTTATTAGTTGGCGGGGATGGAACATTAACTAACATTGCTAACAAAATTTGCGGACTAAAAAACTTACCTCCAATATATGCTTATAAAGCTGGAACTGGTAATGATTTTTTAAGAAGTTTAAAAACAATTAAAGAAACTAAAATTGTTAACAAACATTTTTACTTGATTAATCCCTATATTGAAAAACTTCCAATTATTAAATTTAATAACAATAAAATGCATTTTTTAAATGGTATTGGATTAGGAATCGACGCAGTAATTTCTAGAGACATCAACGAAAAAAAATTAACTAAAAATAAAGTTTCTTTTTTTAAAATTAGTGTCCAAAATTTAAAGACATTTCAACCAATTAAAAATATTGAAATAATTATTGATGATAAATTTTATAAATTTAATAATGTTTGATTTTGTTCAATTATGAATGGTGAATATTATGGTGGGGGCATGAAAATTGCACCTAATGCAAATCGTTTAGGAGACACACTAAAAATAATAGTAATAAATGAAATATCTAAATTTAAATTATTATATTTATTCCCCCTTGTTTATACTGGAAAACATATAAATGTTTCTAATGTTAAAATTTTAGAAGGCAAAAAAATCACTCTAAAAACAAGTGAAAAAACATCGTTACAGATTGATGGAGAAAGTTTTAATGATATTGATTTAGTTAATGTAGAAAAATAATTTTAATTAGTTATTTTTTTTGAAATTCTTCTTGGAGGCAATACTAATTCAAAATTAGTTATTGTATTTTTTGTTTGATGATTTTTTTGATAAATTAAAATACTTATTTTATGAATAAAATATATTGGAATCAATACAAGAGGCAAGCAAGTACTATAAATTATTAAGTTACTATGTGAAGTAAAATTATCATATATTTTAAATACTTTAGCAATACTATTTATAAAAGTAACTAATAAAAGAAAAGTTAATGAAAATATAACTGATAAATATACTTTTCAATAAAATATTGGATTATTCAAAATAATAGGTTTTTGTGACATTAAATTAATAGCATTAAACGTTGCAGAAATTCCTAAAATAAGGAATGCTACTGTAGAACCGGCTTTAATAAAATTATTTTTATCACCGCTTTGAATGGCATAGATTGAACCTAAATAATATCCAATCATTGAAAGAATTCCAACTAATAATCCTTGTCAAATAGTATTGATACCCATTCCTTTAGCAAAAATAGATTCATATTTAGAAATAGGCCTTTTATTCATATAATTTTCTTTATTATCTTGCAGCCCTAAAGCAATAGCAGGAAACCCGTGAGTAAATAAATTTATTCACAATAATTGTGTAGCACTTAAAATATAAAATTCAAAGTCTGGATTACTTATTAATATTTCAGAAATTTCTTTTTTAAAAATTACTTTGAAAATTATTAAACCAAACAATACTAAAATAATTTCTGCAATAGAAGTTATTAATAAATTTTGAATAACATTTTTAATTTTTTGGTAAATATTTCTGCCATTTTCAACTGCATGAACAACAGTTGAAAAATTATCATCTGCTAAGATCATATCAGCTGCTTGTTTTGAAGCTTCAGTACCTGTTATTCCCATAGCACACCCTATTTCTGCGGCTTTTAAAGCAGGCGCATCATTAACTCCATCGCCGGTCATAGCAACAACTTGGCTTCTTGCTTGTCAAGCATTAACAATTCTTAATTTATCTTCCGGAATCACTCTTGCATATACAGAATAATGTTCAATAGAATTAATTAATTCATCATCAGAAATTTTTTGTAATTCACTTCCTGTGATTGCTTTATCATTTTCTTGATAAATCCCCAAATCTTTAGCAATGGCAATAGCAGTATTTATGTTATCACCTGTTATCATAATTGGTTTTATGCCTGCCAATTTGCAAGTTTTAATTGCTTCTTTTGAACTTTCTCTAGGTGGATCAATCATAGCAATTAAACCTAAAAATTCCAGATTGTTTTCTAAAACTAAAGATAAGTCTTTTTCAGTAAGATTATTAAACTTTTTTAAATTCGAATTGTCAATTTTTTTTCTAGCAATTGCTAAAACTCTAAATGCTTGATTTGCTCATGATTTATTGATTTTTAAAATATTTTCTTTTTCTTCATAAGACAAATTAATACATTTGTCAATTAAAACATCAGGAGCACCTTTAGTTATAGATATAACATCTTTATCAAATTTATTAACCACTGTCATTAATTTTCTATTACTATCAAATGGTAAAGTTATTAATCTAGGGTACGCATTTTCTAATTCCTTTTTAGTTTGAAATTTAGAATGTTTTTGCAACATATGTAGTAATGCTATTTCAGTTGGATCACCTACTTCTTTAATTTCATTTTCATGATGTAATACATTTGCTTCTGTACATAATGCGCTATATTCTACTAATGATAAAAAGGAATTACTATCTCAACCTGCAATTGCATATTCTTTATTATTACTATATAAATTAACCACAGTCATTTTATTTTGTGTAAGAGTTCCGGTTTTATCAGAACATATTACTGAACAACTTCCTAATGCTTCTACTGCCATTAAATTTTTAACAATAGCTTTTTTCTTTGCCATTCTCTGAACACCAATTGCTAGTATTATAGAAGTAAAGGCAATTAGCCCTTCAGGAATTGCTGCTACCGCTAAAGAAACTCCATTAATGATTGTTGTACTCCAAAAAACAGGATTTTTAAATGATAAATTTGAAATAGATTGATAAATTATTTGTATTAAAACACTAACTAAAAATAATGCAATTCCTGCAAAACCAAAAATCTTTCCTAATTTATTTATCTTAATTTGTAATGGACTTAGTGATTCTTTTTGATTATTAACAAGAGAAGAAATTTTTCCAAGTTCAGTATTTTTTCCAATAGAACTTACAACCATATATCCTGTACCTGTAGCAATAATTGAAGATGAAAATAATTGAAATTTTCTATCAGCAAGTCCTAAATTCATATCCTTTTTTTCTTCAAAAAATTTTTGAGTTGGTTCACTTTCGCCTGTTAAAGAACTTTCTATAGCAGTCAAATTAGAAGAAGAAATAATAAAACCGTCAGCTGGTACTATATCACCAGATTCTATTAAAACTATATCTCCAATTGTAATATCTTCAGAATTTAATGTTATTAAATTACCATCACGGATTACTTTAGATTCTAAGGGAGTAAGTTTTTTTAAAGCATCAATTGCTTGAACACTTTTAATTTCTTGAATAGCTCCTATTAAAGAGTTAGTAAGTACTACAAATAAAATAATACTTGGCTCAATGAAGCTAATAGTTAATTCAGATGAAATAATTCAATTTTTTTGATTTGCATTAACAATAGCTAAAATGTAAGAAAGTAAAGTTGCGAATAATAAAATTATTACAAGTACATCTTTAAATTGGTTAAGATAAATTAAAAATCATTTTTTTCGCTTTTTTCCTTCTATAACATTTTTACCAAACTGTTCTTGTCTTTTTTTTGCCTCATCAGAATTTAATCCCAATTTAACATTTGTATTTAAATAAGACGATAAATCGATATTTTCTTCTATTTTTGGATTGTTTTTTTTCATTTATTATTCCTTAATTTCTGTTATCTCTTTAATTTTATTCAAAAATCATTCAAAATCATAATTATCAGTTTTTGTTTTTTTAGAAATTGTTGTTTGTAATAATAAATCAATAGTTTTTCTAAAACTATCGCTTTGACTATCAACTAATTCTTCATAAGTTTTATATAAAGGATTTTTAATTGTATTTTCTAACGTATTAATAAAAGCATCATTAGCGGGATTATTTCCTAACTCATTTTCTTTATATTTCTTAATAAAATTATTAGAAGGAAATAAATAGTTTGTTTTGTAACTAAAATATTCAATAGGAGTTAAATTTTCTAGCATTTTATTTTGTTCATTATTTTTGTTTCAATTTCTTTTATTTAAAGGACTATAAAGTCATTTAACAAATTCTTTTACTTGATTAGTTCTAAAATCAGTATGATGAATACCCATTAAACTTAACCCTTGCAAAATAAATGTTGATGTTTGCTGAGTGGGTGCATTTTTAAGTGGCGCTTGTAAAAATAAGAAGTCTTTTTTATCATTAGTTATTTTAGTATATGCTCTAGTTGATGCTAGCATAAATAATGATTTATTAAAGTCAGTAAATGTTTTATTAGGATCTTTAAAATGTAATGTTCTTTCTTCTAATAGCTTATATAAAGAATTATAAATTTCTTTGAATGAGTTATATTCATTTGAATTTAATTTATAAAGATTTTTATAATTTAATTTATAGGGTTTATCTTCACAATATTTTAAAAAATAATCTTTTGATGAGTAATCGCCATTTGCTTTATTAAATAAAAGTGAAAACATAAAATTTGCTGAATGTTCGCTATATAAAATTTTTTTAGACTCTTTATTTTCTTTATTATTTATTATCTTAGAAATAGTGCTAGAAACTTTTTCTAAATCGTAATAATTTTTAAAAATTTTATCAGTAAAATTAAAATTTGAATTTTTGAATTCTTCCTTATTTATAGAATGATTTTGAATATTTCAAATATGATTAATCAATGATTTTTTATCATCTGATGTTTCATTATAATAAGAAAGTATTTCATTAATAATTTTTGTTTCATCTTTATTTGAACTTATTATTGTTTTATTTAAATTATTATTTTTAGAGAATTCAATAAATTTTTTAATTAAATATCCAAAAACTAATTTATTAATTATTAAATTATCAGTACTTCTTGATACTGGAATAATATATTTGGCATTTTTTTTATTGGCATTTTCTGGAATTCCTAAATGCTTATTAATTTCTAAAAATTGAGGCATAATATCAGAATTTTTAATCTCATTTTGGAAATCAATAATTCGGTTATATCTAGCAATTAAATGAGCCAAGCTAGGATAATAAAATACTAAATCTGATACTTTTGGATCTTTATAATTAAGAGCGGTATCAATATGAGAATAAAAGAATTTTTTATTAGAATAACTACTAATAGATACTGGTAATTTTTTAGGATCATTTTTTAAAATTTCATGATTATAAATATTTACAATTTCATTTAAAATTGCATATCTATCATCATTAACACTAAATGGCAGTAACATTTCTAAATACGGATTTTTATTTTGACATGATAATGTAATAAGTGGAGAAAATGGTAAAGTGGTTAGTGAAATTTTTACTAATAAATTTTTAATTTTCATATCTATTCTCCTTTATGGTTTTATAAATTAAAAAGAGTTCGCTTGTTATTTTAAAGCAAACTCTTTTAAAAATAAATTTTTTATCATTTTTTAAATGGTAGAGAAAATAATCCGAATGCTGCGATTAAAGCAATAGTTAAACTTAAAACAATAACAACTCCAACACTAACTCAAACAATTATTCTTTTGACTCTCTCTTTTCGTTGTTGTTTTTTGATTAATTTATATTCTAAAGAATCCATAATTTTATCCTTTTGTTGCTCTACCTTGTCTTGAAATAGCATTCATAATTCTTTTTCTTAATAAGAAGTATACAATAACCATTGGAATTATTGCCAACACAGTTGCTGCCATACGAATACTAATATATACTGTTTGTAATGGATCACTTGGATCTTTACCTGTATCATTTAATCAAACGTTAATTACAGTTCAAGAACCTTTTATTTGTTTTCCCATTACTAGTAATGCTCATGTATATGAGTTTCATGATGCTAATGCTGTTAAAATGGCAACTGTTCATGTTGTTGCTTTAACCATAGGCATAGCAACTTTTGTGAAAAATTTAAATCCCCCAGCACCATCAATCATTGCTGATTCTTTTACTGAATCAGGAATTGCTTCAAAAGCATTTTTATACATAAATCCCGAAAATACTGAAGCGGCAAATGGCATAATTAGTGAAATCATTCTTCAGTGTCCAATATTTCATCCTAATGTAACCATGATTTTATATTGCCCAGACATTAATGCTACTTCTGGAAGAATTAATAATGATAGAAAAAGCACTCATAAAAATGATTTTCCTTTTCATTTTCTAATAGAAAAAGCATAACCAAATGTCATTGAAAAGAAAATTCTTGCTGTTACTGATATTGCTACTGTTGCAGCTGTATAAAGAATAGCTTTACCATAACCAGCTTCTAATGCTGCTTTAAAATTTTCTCAATGCGCTGTTAAATCAAATTTTCCTTTTGGACTACCGAAAGTTTTAGGATATCAAAGAATAGTACTTTTATCATTTTGCCAATCTTTGTCTAAAAGTGATTGGTTAATCATAAAGTAAAATGGAAATATTAATAAAGCGCCAAAAAACGCAAGTACTAAAAATTTAAAAACTCAACTTAAAATAATACTTGTAGGTTTACTATTTTCAATTGGTTTAGCCATTCATTCTTGTTTAGACTTTAAATATCGCTTTTGTGAGTATTGCCTGATTTTTAATTTTATTAACGACATTATTGTTATCACTCCTTACTATTAATTTATAAATAAATGTAACTAATTTTCTTAACGTGAATGAATATGCTATACCGATTATGAATAATACTACTGATGCTGCTCCTGCTATTGCTAATTTACCTTCAGTAATGGCATTATAAATATATAGCATTAAAGAAGAACCACCATTATTAACAGCATCCCCAGCATTATTATTAAATAAAGCAAGAGGCATAACTTTTATTCCACCAATTAATCCCATTGTTATTAAAAATGAAATAGTTCTTTTAATTGATGGTAAAGTTATTTTAAAAAATTGTTGTGATTTTTGAGAACCATCAATCGCAGCAGCTTTATAAAGTTGTGGGTTGACTGATAACATAGCAGTAGTTAAAATTAATACTTGAAATGCTAAATTTCCTCATATACCACGAATTAAAATGACACTAAATGCTAATCATCCTGATATTTCACCGCTTTCTAAAAACGGAATAGGTCTTTTAATTAATTTCAATGCTTGTAAAATATTATTAACAATTCCACCATCACGTTTGAATAAATAGAAAAATGATAATGAAACGGCTACTGCACTAGTAATATAAGGTAAAAAGAATACTGTTTGTCAAAAACCTTGCGCTCACTTCTTAACAACTTGAGTGATTGCTGCGCTTATTAAAATTGAAATTAATAAACTTAGTGGAAGTGCAGTAAGAGAATAAACTAAAGAATTTCTTATTCCCGTTATAAATTTTGGTTGTTTAAATAAATTTCCAAAATTGTCTAAACCAATAGTGAAATCGTCTTTTGAAAATTGGTTTTCAATTTTTATTGACTGAATAACTACAATAATAAATGGAATTAAAGTAAATAATAAAATCGTTAATAAAGAAGGTAATATCAAAATAAAAGGTTTTCAAAAAGAAGTTCGTTGGTTTAAAATACTTAAATTTTCACCACTATTTTTTATTCGATATTTTTTTCACAAATATGTTCTCATTATTCAACTCTTTCAGTAGTATCAGCATCAAACATATGTAATGATTCTTTATTTTTTAAATTAAATTTAATTTTTTCACCTATTGTATATTCGTGTTTTTTGGTTAAATAAACATTAGCAATCATTTTTAATTCATCAATATAAACTTGTGATTGAATTTCTTTACCTAAATATTCAACAACTTTTAAAGTTCCTTCAAATATTCCTTTTTCATCTTCAATCAAATCTTCGCTTCTAAGGCCAATATGAATTTTATCTTTATGATAATTTTCGGGTGCTTTAGTAATTTTTTTATTATTAATTAAAATATCATTATTTTTGTTAATAGTTGCCTCAAAAATAGTCATTTCTGGCATACCTAAGAATTTAGCAACGAATTCATTTTTTGGTTTTAAATAAAGTTCCATAGGTTTTCCTATTTGTTGAACTTTAGCAGTAGACATACATACAATTTTGTCACTTATTGACATTGCTTCTTCTTGGTCGTGAGTTACAAATACTGTGGTAATACCTAATTCTTGTTGAATAGAACGAATTCATTTTCTTGTTGAAATTCTTAATTTTGCATCCAAGTTTGATAAAGGTTCATCTAATAATAAAATTTTTGGTTTTTTAACAATTGCACGAGCTATTGCCACACGTTGTTGTTGACCACCTGATAATTGAGTAGGTTTTTTAGATAAATTTTTAGTAATTTCAACTCTTTTGGCTACTTCAAGAACTTCTTTTATCATAGCTTGAGCTATTGTTAACACATCTTTAGAAAGAACTTCAATTTCTGCTCTTAAGTTTTCTGGTAATAATTTAATTAGACTATTAATATTATTGTTAAAAGATCCTGTTAATTGTTTTTCATGGAAAAGTGAAGTAAGTGCTTGCAAAATTGCATTTTTATAATCTTTTTCAGTTTCCTTTTTAACTAATCTATATCTTCTTTTAGTTTCTAATATTTTTCCGTTTAAAGAACTTTGTTTTTGCAACATTAATTTTTCTTTTAATGCTTTTTTGGCATCTAAAATGATTTTTTTGTTGTCTATTTTTGCTTGTTTATAATTTAATTCATATGCTTTTTTGGCATCATTAATAAATTTTGAATATTCCAAATTTATATTAGCTAATATCTTTTTGTAATGAATTTTCAAATCATTTAATTGTTGTTTGCCTTCAATAGTATCAAGTTTATTGTTTAAAGAAAGTGAACTTTGTAAATTACTATATTCAGTTTGATATTTATTTTTAGCATTATTTAATTTTTCAAGTTTTTCTGTTTGCAAGTTTTCAATATTTTTTAAAACTTGTTTAGTTAAATTAGTTAATTCAGCAATTTTTTTTGTAATTGCTAAATTATAAGCATTTTGTTCACTTTCAGAAATATCGCTTAACTGTGATTGCAATTCTGTTAAATATTTTTTTGTTTCTTTAGGATTATCGATTGCATAAAAACATTTTTTTTGTATATCTTCAATTACTGATTTTGAAGTTCCAAAATATTCTAATATGATGTTAAATATTTTTTGTTGTGATAATCTTGTTTTTTCTCTTGTTTCTTCTTTTCAATGTTCATCGTTAGCTAAAGGAAATGCTATGTTTTGATAAACAGTCATGTGAGGGTATAAAGCATAATTTTGGAAAACAAGTCCTAATTCTCTTTGTTGTGGAGAATATTTAGTAACATCAATTCCAGAAAAGAAAATTTTGCCGCTAGTAGGTTTTAGTAATCCTGAAATAGCATTTAATGTTGTTGTTTTTCCTGATCCACTAGGTCCTAATAAAGTAACAAGTTCGCCTTTTTGAATAGAAAAAGAAACATTATCAACAGCGATGGCATCACCAAAATCAATAATTAAATTTTTAATTTCAATAGCTGGAGTAACCTTTTTTTGCTCGTATCTTTGTTTAGAAAAAGCGTGAATATCCTCTTGTGTTAATTCTTTTTTCACTTATTTTCTCCTTTCTATTTTTTATTCATTTTTTCAATAAATTTAAAAATATTATTTTTGAAATCTATATTACTATCTTGTGAATATGCTTGACTTAAAATGTATTTTCCTGAATTAATCATTTCGCCATGAGATTCATAAGCTTTACTAAATTCATAAGGGTTTTTAAAGTGTTTTTCATAAAAACCTTTTTTATTCTCAATTCCTCAATTATAAGCATAAGCAAGATAAGGCAACAATAATCCATATATTGAGTTTTTGATACTTTCTTGATAATCATCACGAAATGCAGATTTTACATCATCACCTATCCTAGGCAATGTATAACCACCTGCGAGCATACTAGTTGCAAAATTTTGTTCAAAATTTTCACCAAAAAATGCATTAGCTATATGTCTATCATATGATTTATTGGCTCAATTTGAACTAAGTAATCTAACTGTTGTGCCAACTGGAATCAATTTTTCTGCATAGGCATGGTCAAGTTTAGCAAGTTCTTTTTCTTTTTCACTCACATTAGAACCATGTTCTTCTAATGTGTCGATTGTTGGTATTCTAACAGCAATTTTATCTCCAACTTTTAAACTAGATGAAGAAACAATAGTTTCAAATGGTGCTTTAGTGATTTCCGCATCAAAAGTATCACCATCTCTTCAATGAGTAATTTTTGCTTCTGCATATCCCAATCATTCTCAATATGAGTATGTAGCATCTTCAAAAGCGCCTGTTTTTTTATTTTTAACATTACGAGTAACTTTTTTATCAAATAGTTTACCTACTTTATTAAAATCTTGTAATGGTAAATCATAAGTATTATTTAATTTTAATGTTTTATATTCTTTAGTTCTAGCGCATGATACAACTAAAGGCGAAATTAAACTTATAGAAATCAAATTTGATAATAAACAAAGACTTTTTCTTCCCTTCACAAGTTACCTCCCCTTAAAAATAATCACATTAGTTTTGCCTAATATGATTATTTCTTTTATTTATTTTATTTTTATTTTATTCGAAATTATTTTTAAATGAGTTTAAGAAGGATTCAAATGAAACACTACCGGTTGAAGCTGCAGCATTTAACATAGATTTCATAGCAGATTCAACAGATTTTCTTAATGTATTAGAAAATGGTGAAGCAACATCTTCTACTATCTTAGTATCATTAGGATGATCAAATGCTTTTTTAAAGTTTTGATATGCAATTTTCATTGCTTCATTTAAATTTTTAATAACTGGATCACTTTCAGATTTTTGGAAGAAAGATTCAGTTGGAGAAATGTAATTTCCATATAAGTTAAATGCATCTAATGGAACAACATTTTCATATTCTTTGTTACCTATTTTTAATTTGTCAAATTTATGAGTATAGAATCAATTAACAAATAATTTAGTTGCTTTATCTTCTTTTTCATTTGCATGAATTCCAATAAATGAAGGTCCTTGAGTAAATACTGATCCAGTTTCCCCTGATTTTCCAGTAGCATAATTTGGAGCGGATAATCAAGTAACATCGCTTTTATTAGCTATTGTTCCACCCTTTGCAATGAATATATAATCTTTTGGAATATAGTAAGTATCATATTTTTCTGGTTGACCTTTACTATTTAAAAATTTTCCTATTTTTTTAGCATTAGGTATTTCAATTTTTTTACCATTTACTTTTGCATAAACTTTTCCATTTTCTTCTACTACTTTAGATGAAGTTGTAAGTACTCCACCTGCTAGCGAATCAATATCTGATAATAAAGCATCCATTTCAGCACTGGCTGATTTTTTATCAAATGATCCAACTACACCAGCATAAGTGCTTTTGTATAATTTATTTTTATGTTCTAAATTATCAAATTGTAATAATTCATCGTTTGAAGTTGATTTTTCAATTATTCTTCCATAATCAATTTCAGTATTATTATCAATTCCATTAAGACCTTTGAATAATATTTTTCCATTACTAAATGTATGAGTAAATCCTGCAGTAGAACCAATGCTAATTGGCATTTTGTGTAATGTTAAATCACTAGAACCATATGCACCACTACCACCAACTCAAACAGCACCAGCTTTAATTCCCTTTAATATCATTTCAACAGTTTCTTTAAAAATTTTGTATTCTGAAGAATTTTTATCTTTATAGAAGCTTGAAAAGTTTCATCCACCAGTTTGTGTATTATTAGGATCAGGTGTTACATACCCTTTTGAAAGTTCACCTTTAGTAAGTGAAGAAACAATAGAATTTATAGCATTTGGAACTGAATCTAAACCTAACATATATAAATCGGTTTTTTCTGGATACATTCTTTTCATTCAGATTGCAAGTTCTATTAATTTTGTATATGAAGTAAATGCTTCATCAGAAAGAATATAATTTTTTAATTCTTCTTTTAATTTATCTTTAGCTGTTTGATCTTTTAATTCAACGTCTTTTCACACTCCATCAACACTATTTTTTTTATCTGCAGCAGCATTGTTATATGCATTAATACATTCTTCTATTATTTTTTTGTTACTATCGTTTAATTTAACACCATATTCTGTTTTAAGTTTGTTTAGCATTTTACCCAAAACAAGTTTGTTAACGGCTGCCATTTCAGATGATCTTGACATTGGAACAGTTCATTTTTCTTTTTTATAATTACCTGCAATTAAATTATTAACATCTTTAAATGTTTTTGCAATTTTAAATGATTCATAATCTTCATCTGAAATTCCTAAATTCATTTTGTATCTTGCAATTAGTGAAGCTGCAGCAGGATAATTAATTGCTAAGTTGTAAAAAGTTGATCTATTTTTGGTTTCTAAATCTTGTTGCAATTGACCAGTGTCATAGCCATTTGGAGCTAATGTTAAATCCATTGGTAAATAACCTTCGGCTTTTTTTTCAGGATTA
This sequence comes from Metamycoplasma buccale, assembly GCF_046774455.1. Taxonomy (GTDB): domain Bacteria; phylum Bacillota_I; class Bacilli_A; order Mycoplasmatales; family Metamycoplasmataceae; genus Metamycoplasma; species Metamycoplasma buccale. The sequence continues at coordinate 726,006 of NZ_CP177249.1, forward strand.
GCTTCTAGTCATTCATTATATTTATTAACTAATGCTCTTAAGGCTTTACCTTGATCATTATTTTCAGCAAAACCCATTTTAATTTGTATTCTTCCGTCATAATTTTGGTCAAATCTTGTTTGGCAAGAAATACCAGTTATTGCAAATATTGAAGCAACGGGAGCACTTGCTAGCAATAATAGTTTCTTATTCATTTTGTACCTTTCTTTTTTTAAACAAATTTAAAATAAAAACAAAGAACAACTACAAGATAAAACTTGCAGAAAAATTCTTTGTTTTTCTTATGTGAAATTTAAATCCAGTATTCTTTGTTTTCACAATATATTATTTTAATATAAAAGGTAATATTTTCAAAAATATTAACTATAGTAAATAATAAAAAGCAATTTTTAGGGTAATAACAACTTGTGAGTGATTATAATTTAAGTAAGACAAAAACTTATAATAGGAGAAAATAATGGCTAAAAATAATTGAGAAATAGCTTTAAAAGCTATTGAAATGCATGAGAATATTTTTATATTTCATCATATTAGACCGGATGGTGATTGCTTAGGAAGTCAATTTGGTTTAAGAGAATTAATAAGAACAAATTACCCCGAAAAAAATGTTTTCGTATTGGGTGATGCAGTAGGTAATTTTCCATTTTTTACATGAGATTTTGATACTTTTGAAAAAATTGATAAGAAATATTTTAAAAACTCACTTGGTGTAGTAGTAGATGCTAATAGTTCTAATCGTATTCAATTTGCAAAATATATAACTGATAAAAATTTCACTCATATGTTAAGAATTGATCACCACCCTGTTGATCCAGATATTAATTATGACTATACTTGAGAAGATGCTAATTATGCTGCAGCAGGAGAACAAATTGCATATATTGCAATGAAAGCTAAATGAAAAGTAACAACAAAAGCAGCGAAATATGTTTATTTGGCAATTAATACCGATTCAGGTAGATTTCAATTTGAGTATGTGCAAAAAAGAACTTTTGAAGTTATGGCATATTTACATAAAGATAATGACTTTAAAGTGTGAGATGTTAACTTTCCTTTATCAATAAGAGAACCAAAAAAAGTTAAATTTAATGCTTATGTATTGTTGAACTATAAAGAGGATAACAAGGTTATATATTTTCATGTAACTAAAAAACTTCAAAAGAAATTTAAACTATCAACAAATGAATCTAGTGATGTTGGTATTCTTGCCAATATTGGTAATTGTAAAATTTGAGTAATGTTTATTGATCAACCTGATGGTAGCATTAGAGCTAGAGTTAGAAGTAATGGTATTTGAATTAATCATATTTGTGAAAAATATAAGCCTGGTGGTGGTCATGAAGTTGCTAGTGGTGCAACTTGCTATAATAAAAATGACATGAAAAACTTGCTTCAAGATTTAAAGAATGAAATTTTGAAACATGAAAAAAGCTAGCCAAGAAAAGTTAAACTTGTTAAAAGAAATTGAAGCAAAAATTGAAAAATATAAAAACATTGTCATTTTTCATCATATTAGACCGGATGGTGATTGTTTAGGAAGTCAATTTGGATTAAAATATTTAATCAAAGAAAATTTTAAAGATAAAAATGTCTATACAATTGGTGATCCTAAAGGAAGTTTTCCATATTTAAATTTTCCAATGGATAATTTAGAAAATAAACCTATTAATAATTCTCTAGCTATTATTGTTGATGCTAACTTTAAAAATCGCATTGAATGTCGTGAATATTTAGATAATAATACTTTTAATGATGTAATTAGAATTGACCATCACCCTAACGATGATGACTTAAATGCATCGTTAAGATGAGTTGAACCTGAAGCTCCAGCAGCAGCACAGCAAGTTGCAGAACTAGCTTATAAACTTAAATGAAAAATTAATGAAGAAGCTGCCACATATTTATATTTGGGAATTTACACTGATTCAGTTAGACTTACCACTTCTACAACTAACGAAAAAACAATGTTTTTAGTATCAGAATTGTGAAAACATGGTGCTAAAAAAGATTTAATTCATAATGAAATGATGAAAAAAACTTTAGAAGATATAAAGATAAGCGCTTTTGTACAACAAAATATGCAAATAAAAAATAAAGTAGTCTCTTTTTATTTTTCCTTAAATGATCAAAAAAAACTTGGTATTATTGATCCTTTAAAAGCAAATAGACCTTTTTTATTAGCAAATATTGATGATAATAAAATATGAGTATTTTTTACTGAAGAAGATAAAAATAAAATAAGATGTGAATTTAGATCAAATGGTCCCTGCGTTAGAAATGTTGCTATAAAATGAGGTGGAGGAGGCCATCATAGAGCAAGTGGCGCTCAAATTGATGATGAAAAGAATATTCCCTTAATTATTAAAGATTGTGAAAAAGAAATTCTTAATATAAAAGATTATGATTAATAAAATAAAACCCCAAACATTTTTGTTGGGATTTTTTATTTCTTTTTTAAGAATTAAACATTGTTTTCGGGATGTAAAATAATATCATTAGTGAATTTTATTAAATTTCTTATGTTATCGAAATAAGCTTTATATTTCTTATATTCGCCTTTTCATACTAATTTTCTAGTAGTAGTTTTGGTAAAATCAATTGCCAAATACACATCAAAATATCCAAATTCTTGTTTAACATCCAAAATGAATTTTTCAATATTTAATTTAACTTGAACATCATTAAATTGAATATCATCTCTTTTAAAAGATTTTCTTTGAAATTCCACTAAATAAGAGAAATAAATATCTCTCGCTGCTTTATCTTCGTTAGTAGCATTTTCAAATAATTTTGCTTGATTTTGTTGTTCTTCTGTTAATGAATAATTTTTATAAATTTCATCAACATTCAAAGCATTTTTTTTATAAACATTTTCTGAAGCAGCGATCGCAATAATTTTTGCAATAATAAAAACAAAAATAAACAAGAATATAGCGCCAAAAACATAACATGTAATAGCTGAAGCTTGATTAATTTTGCCAAAAATTTTTGCTCCAGCTAAAACTAAAATTATCCCAATGGCAAGAAATGCAAATACTGCTAAAAAACCAATAAAATTTAAAATATTTGATTTGAGTTTATTATTTTTCATTTAAATTTTCTCCTTTATAAATAACTAAATTTTTATTAGTTAAGTATTTTCTTCCAGCTTTAGCAATTTCTATACCATTTAATCTTGTAGCATCTGCTGAAAAATGAATATTAATTCTTAGTAATGCTTCACCAACACCATATGAATCAACAGGTGCTTTTTGTTTTTCAAATTTCTTAATTTTTTCTGCATCAAATCCGCTAGAAACTACAATTTTTACATGTTTTCCATTATTTTTATCTAATGCTTCACGTAATCTTTTAACTTGTAAAGGTGTTACTCCGAATTGTGCTTCACCTTCTTTAAACATTTTATCAACCATTGATTTAGAAGTATCAATCCTTACTCCTTTTAAATCTTTACCAAATCTTTTTAAACATGCTAAAGAATCAAAAATAACATCATTATGAAAATCTACTAAAGCATAAAGTGCAGAATTAGGAAATGTTTCATGATATGCTTCACAAGCTTTAACAATATCACCTTTAAACATTTGAATTAAAGCATGTGGCATACTACCATAAGATTTTTCTAAATCAAAATCTGCTCCTTCTAATGTACAAAAATTAGTAATTCCGCCCACTCTAGAAGCATAAATATCATTTAAAGAATTAATGTAATGATCTGCTCGATCTGCCATACTTACTATTGGTTTATTATTTGCTGCTTTAACAATTCGATAAGCATTAGTAGCAATAGAAGTTTGTCTAGCTAAAATTCCATCAATCATTCCTTCTCATAGTCCAAATTCATAATAAGGGCCTTCTAATTCAAGCACTACCTCACGGTTATGAATTATGCTACCTTCTTTTAAATATTTAATCGTATATTTAGTAATATCTGTTTTATCTTTTAAAAGATTAATTGCTTCATTTATACCACATAATTTAACATCATTATGTCTTTGAAAAAATTGCAAAGTAACAATATCATTTTTGCAAAAATGTTCAGCAATTTCTTTGGTTTTAAAAAAATAAGTTGCAAGTTTATTTTCTAATTTCACTATTGACATACCTCACTTTAGTTAAATTAGTTTATTCTGATATATCAAAAGGAACTTCTACATTTGTAAATTTATGTAAAACTTTAAAAGATCCATCTTTGTTTTTTAATGTTAGTACATAGTCAACAATAATTTTTTTATCTTTTAAGGCAGTTTCCTTATTTTTAATGATAAAACTATGTTGTTTATCAATTTCATTATTAATAATTTGATAAAAAGTATTTTTTAAATCGTCAATAGTAGGGTTACCAATAACACTATATTCTTTAGGACTATCCTTAGTTTTAACTTTTACTTGTCCATTTTTTTCTTTAAAGTAATCGACTTGTAAAAAGCCTCTTTTTACATAGCTTTCAAATTTATCTTTGATTTCTTTTTTAATATTTAGTTTTCCTCATACATTACCTTTATTAGCCAAAAAATTATCTACTATTGCTTTTTCTTTTTCTTCTAAAGCTGGTTTGTTCGGCTTGGGAGTAGGATTATTGTTTTTACCATTACATTTACTAGCAACAACTGTTATTGGAGTCAATACCGTTAATAATGTTGCTGATATTTTTAAAAATTTGTTCATAAAATCTCCTTTTATTTTTTATTTTAAAATTATGCCATAATAAATTTTTATACATAAAAATAACTAAAAGTTAGCTAACTTTTAGTTATCTAAATCTATATTTACTTAAAGTTATTTTGTTGCTTTAAAACCTTTTACTCAAAAAGTAACGGTTGAAATTTTTAAAGTTTTCTTATCTTTTACTCTAACTTTTAAAGCGGCCATGGTTGAGTCGTCTTCAGTTTTTTCAAGAGTTACATCTATTAATTCATGAGTATCTTTAACATTAACCTTATTTTTTAAATCAGCCGATTTATTAGCTTCTTCTACAGTTTGTTCCTTTTTATCTCACAAATAATAGCCAGTTTCTTTATCAATTTCTTTGCCATTTTCATCTTTTGCTTTTTCGGTTTCTTTAACTAAATTTTGAATTGTTGTTGCTTTTTGTGCTTCTTCTAAAGCTTTTTGAGAAGGAGCATCATTACATGCTGCAGCTATTGCAGCAATTGGAAATATTGCTGCAATAGGAGACAATGTAGCTAATAAAATTTTAGATTTTTTCATAAATTCTCCATTTTAATATAATTATTTATGTCTCTTAATTTTACCACACATAAAATTTACAATGATAAAAAACAACTATTAATAAGGTAATTTTCATTTTTAATCAAAACAAACGACCTAAAATTAAATTATTTACGTTTAATTAATGAAGAGTTTAAATATTTGAATTCATAATTATTAAATGATAGAAAGTAAAAATCATTAAAACTTTCGTAATTTCTTACTTTTCTAATAATATACATTTCGTATATAAAAATAGATATATTAAGAGTTAAGATAATATTAATTAAGACAACATTAATTCTTGTAAAAGCCCTTAATTCATAATGATCAAAATTATAAAGTATTAAAACTCCAATTAATGCACCCACAATAATAAAAGGAATGATTAAATTAAACACAATTGCTTTAATTATAGCTTTTTTCTTTTGCATACCAAAATTAGGATTCAAAAATCCATGTTTGGCAAAATCAGCATCAATTTCATTAACTAAGTTTTTATAATCAATTGAATTTGGCATATATTCTAACAATGTAGCAACAAAAGAAATATATTCTTCTTTAGTTAATGGCTTTTTAGCTGAATATAAATCTTCAAAACGTTTGTCTTTAGGTAATATTAATTTTGAAGGATTTCTTAATGAATTTAAATAAGAATAAAAAGCAAAAAAATCTTTAATACTTATTCTTTTAAATGCCGTTAAAAAAACAAAAGCAAAAATTAATAAAACTAAGCCTATTGGTATTCCAACAATACTTGCAAAAACAATATCGTTAAATGCTTGCAAAATATCTTCATATTTATTTTGAAAAACAGTTGCTATATATACTAATGCAAACATAAAAGCACTAATAACACATAACAATAAAATTCAAAATCAAAGTGATCTAATTGCTGGTTTTTTTAAAATAGCTAATTCACGTTTTCTTCTATTCATAATTACTAACATTTTATTACAAGCAAATAAATTATTTTAATATTTAAAAAATTAATAAAGAAAAACTAGTCAAAGACTAGTTAATAAAGGTAAGTAAGATAAAATCTATATGGTGCTCCAGACTGGACTTGAACCAGCATGACTTTCATCGGTTGATTTTGAGTCAACTGCGTCTACCATTTCGCCACTGGAGCGTAATTTAAATTATAAACACAAAAAATTTTTATTTATTTTTTTGGTTTTATAATTGAAACTATGAATTTAGAAATTATTTTCAAAGCACAAACTGAATTAGACACAATTTTAATGAAAAAAGTTATTAAACAAAATGAAAAAAACTTCGAAATTAAAAGAGGAGTTGCATTATTAGTAGAGCTTGGTGAATTTGCAAATGAAGTCAAAGCTTTTAAATATTGAAAGAAACATAAAGAAATGAATAGAGACAAAGTTTTAGAAGAATTTGCTGATGGTATACACTTCTTAACTAGCATTTCACTAAGTAAACAAGTTAAAAGTGATATTAAAATAATTTCTAAATATGATGATTTTAGTTTACAACTGTCATATGTTTATAAATTATTCACAAACCTACTAACCAAGTGTACAAAAAATAATGTTAAAAAAGCTTATGGAGCTTATTTGGGTTTAGGATTATTAGTGAATATTGGATATAATGAAATCATTACTTCTTATTTAAATAAAAACAAAATTAACTACGAAAGAATTGAAAATAATTATTAAAAAATTTAGGAACAATTCTGCCCCTAAATTTTATTTAACTATTTTTTATTATTATTAAAAATTTCTTCATAAATTTCTGAGTAATATTTGACTGGTACAAACTCCACTTCTTTTTTAACTTCCTCAGGAACATCAATTAAATTCTTTCTATTATCATAAGGAATAAAAATTTTCTTTATACCAAATTGAGCTGCAGCTAAAGATTTTTCTTTTAAACCACCAATTGGTAATACTTTTCCTCTTAAAGTGATTTCACCAGTCATACCAATATGCGCTGGAACAGGTTTTTTTGATAAAGCACTAATAATTGATGTTGTAAAAGTAACACCAGCACTAGGTCCATCTTTTGGAACAGCTCCTTCAGGAACGTGAATATGAATTGAGTTATTATCAAAGTCAAAATCAATTCCAAATTTTTTGGCATTTGCTCTTACATAAGCTAAAGCAATTTGAGCAGATTCTTTCATAACATCTTTTAATTGTCCAGTTAATTTAAGACCTTCTTTACCAGGGAAAGTTGTTACTTCAATTGCTAAAGTAGAACCACCAAAAGTAGTGTAAGCAAGACCATTTACAACACCAATTTGAGCAATATTTTCATTTTCATCATTTTCAAATTTAATTGGTCCTAAAAATTCTTTAACTACTTCTTCAGTAACGACAAAATCATTCTTTATTTCTTTATCAAGAATTCTTACAACAATCTTTCTAGCAATATTATCTAATAATCTTTTTAGTTCACGCACACCACTTTCACGAGTATAGTTTCTAACAATAAATTCAATTACTTTATCACTAATTTGCATTTGTTTTTCAGTTAATGCATTTTGTTGATATATTTTAGATAATAAATGCGATCTAGCAATTTTAACTTTTTCAATAGTTGTATAAGTTGAAAGTTCTAGAAGCTCTACCCTATCAATTAATGGAGCAGGAATAGAATCATAATAGTTGGCAGTTGCAATAAATAAAACTTTAGAAAGATCATATTCTAAATCTAAATAGTGATCTTGAAAGTTAACATTTTGTTCTGGGTCCAATACTTCTAACATTGCACTAACAGGGTCACCTCTAAAATCAGAAGACATTTTATCTATTTCATCTAATAAAATAACAGGGTTGGAAACGCCGGCTTTTTTAATAGCACTAATAATTTTACCTGGCATTGCCCCTACATACGTTCTTCTATGACCTCTAATTTCGCTTTCATCTTTAACACCACCTAATGATACTTTGATAAATTGACGATCAAGAGATTCTGCTATTGATTTTGCTAAGGTTGTTTTACCAGTTCCTGGAGGACCTATTAAAGTTAAAATAGGAATATTATTTATTGGTTCATTTGATATATTTCCTGCTTTATTAATGAATAATTTAGTATCAACAAAATGATCTTTATCACCCTTTATTGGTAAATATTCTTTTGATTCTTCATTTGCTTTTGTGTGGGTTAAAACAGAAATAAATTCTAAAATTCTTTCTTTTGGTTTTTCTAAACCATAATGATTTTTATTTAATACTTCTCTTACTTTATTAATATCAAGCAATTCACGACTTACTTTTCTTCAAGGTAAAGTTAAAAGTAAATCAACATAAGTTTTACTAATGTTGGCTTCTGGGCTTGATGGCATCATAGAAGCTAATCTTGCTTGTTCTGATTTGATAGCCTCTAAAACATAAGTTGGATATTGTTTTTTAGCATCTTCATCTTTATCAAGGTTATCTACTATTTTTGCAGAATCATCTTCTTTTAACATTTTTCTTATTTGACGCATTTTTTCACGTAGTAAAAAGTCACGTTGTTGATCTTCTAAATCACCACGCATACTATTATTAATTTCGGCATCAATTTTGGTAAATTGAATTTTTTTAGTTAGTTTTGAAATAATATTTTCATAAAGATCTTCAACTTTATTACTTTCATATAAACTTAATAATTCTTCATAATCATATTCATTAGAAATTGAATCAATAATATCGTAAGCTTTTTCACGGTATGATTTTAATTTATCAGAGTATAAATCCTCTGCTTCTAAAAGTCTGACCATATCTTTATAAAGTTTTGTATCTTTTATAAAACCTTGTGGATTAATTTCATCCATACTTGGACCCATACCTTGCAAAGCATTTGCTATCTCTAATACTTTTTTATGATATTCTTTTACAATTTTTAAGTCGCCTTCTACACTAGCAATATCAAAATCAACCAATTGGATTTTATGATTGTTTTCATTTTTTATTGTTGAAATTTTATTTAAAACAACTTTTTCTTTTCCAATAATTTTTACAAATGAAATTTTATTGTTTTGTTTAACATCAGAAATTGAAACTAAAAGTCCATACTTAATTACTTGTTGTAATTTTGTAATGTCTTCTAATGTTTCAACTTCAGGTTTGACAAATAAAATTACAAAATCTCCATTATATTTTTTTTGTGCTTCTTGTAAAGCTAAAAGAGATTTTTCTTTTCCTATTTTTATCTCGTCTGATTGTGCAACTCCAATAAATTGGTTTCTAATTGCAATATATGGTAATATCATTTTTCCTCCTAATAATTAATTAAATCAACCCCTAAACTAAAATATCCATGGTTAATAATTAATTCTTTATAATTCTAGCACTTTATTGTTAAGAGTGCTAAAAAAAGCAAAATTTCATTTGCCTAAAACTTTGTCTATTTGTTATGAATAAATTTAAATAATAAAAATAAATCAATATAAATTTTTATAATGCATTTTGATTAAAGTCATTTTTTATATCTATTTCATTATCTTCATTAAATTTATTAAGCATATTTTCATTATTTTTTATATTGTTTCTAATATTAGAAATTTTTAAATATCTAGAAGTAAATGATAATAACATTAAAGATGACGCTGAATTAATAAAGGGTAAAAAAGCAAGAACAACATTTAATATAGAAATAAATTTCAATGTTTTATTTAATTTCTCTTTAAAAATATAAATGCAATTAATAAAAGCAATAATTGGTATGGAAACTTGTAATAAAACTAAGAAAATAGAAATTTCTAAATATTTTTTGAAAACAAATTTCATGCTATGTACAAACGAAGTGGCTAAATTATTATAAAAAACAACAAAAGCAAAATATAAAGAAGAAATAATAAATGCTAAAAAGGAAAATATCATTCCGACAACTAAATTTTTTTTAATATTTTTCATAAAATATTTTCCTTCCTAATTTTATATATTTGCTAATTTTTTCATTAATAATTGAAAATGCTTTTTCATAAATTTCATTTGAATAAATATCTACACCGGCTTCTTTTAAAATTAAAGTAGGTCAATCCTTATCGCCTGCACTTAAAAATTTGTCTATATATTTTTTAAGAGCATCAATTCCTTCTATTTTATATTTTTGGAAAAAAGTGTTGGCAACAATATAACCAATGGCATATTTATAAACATAGAAGTGATAATAAAAATGCGGAACAATAGTAGAATATATATTTTCTTTTTTATTAATTTTTATTTGTTTGGAGTCAAAAGCATATTTTTTTGCATTGTTAACATATAAATTTTCTAATGCTTCATAAGTGTTTAATGGCTCACCTTTATCAATTTCATTATACAAATCATATTCATAATTTGATCATTGAGTTTGTCTTATAACTGTTCCCATAAAATCACTAATGCTTGCAGAGAGTAATGCAAATTTTTCTTCATCACTTTTAGCATTATTGAAGAGATAATCATTTAATAAAAGCTCATTAAAAATAGATGCTATCTCAGCTAAAAAAATAGGGTATTGACTTCTAAAAATAGGTTGGTTTTTATTAGAATAATAAGAATGTAATGAATGTCCCATTTCATGACACAAGGTATTCACTGAATCTAATGTTCCATCAAAATTCATTAAAATAAAAATTTTATCTATTCCGTAAGAATCACCAATTGAATAAGCTCCACTTCGTTTCGATGGAACATTAACATAGTCAATTCACCTTTCATCAATCGCTTTTTTTACAATTTCTGGATATTCATATGGCATTATTGAAGTAACATCTAACAAAATTTTCTGTGCTTCTTCAATAGTGTATACATTTTTGATATTGACTAAATCCATTGAAGCATCTCATGGCTCCATTTTTTTATTAAATTTTTTTAGAAAAAATTGTTTTTTTGCTTTTAAATACTTTTTAAACATTCCTATATTTTTTTGAACATTTTTATAAAGTATTTCTAGTAAAGATTTATCAACATGGTCTTCTTTTAAAATTGATTCTAAAGTAGAGGGATACTTACGATACAATGATTGAACCGATAACTCTTTAATGTGTTGATATAGTAGTTTTGCTAAGCTTTGTTTATGCTTATTAAAGGCAATTAAATAATTTATATATGCTGATTTTCTAATTTTTTCATCTTTATTTTTCAACAATAAAGGCCTTGTTCCTTCAGTGATTTTAAATTTTTTATTTTTTGAAGAAGTGGCATAACCAAAATCAACTTCACTATCAGTTAAAATTGAAAAAATTTCTTCAGGAGATGGATTGCCAATACTTGTATCATTTAGATATGTTTCAACTTGATCATCTAATTTATGATCTAGCGCTTCTAATGTTGCTTCTAAATCTTTTTTAACTTCAGCTAATTCAACCTTATTAAGTCATTTTTTTATAGTGTCTTTATGTTTATCAATTCTATTTACCTCTGAACCAAATCTTTTTTCATATAGATTTGATTTTTCTTCAAAATTAGAAATTTTTGTATTGATATCAAAATCAACAATATTTATGTTTAATTTATTGGATAAATAATTTTCAATTTTATTGTGTATTATAAGCATTTTTCGGGAAATTTCAAGGTGTTCTAAATAAAGATTGAAATCTTCATATTTTGAATCTTTTATTTGAATCATTTTTTCATAAAGTAAAAAATAATCATTTTCTAATTCTTCAAGAGTTTTATTATTTAAAATGCTTTCTAAATCAAAGGTATATTTCTTTTCTATTTCATCATATGATTTGTACTTTTTTATAGTTTTCATTATTCACCTTTATTAATGTAAATTAAACTTTTAATATCACAATCTAAACGTTCTCTTGCATTAAATCCTTCTAGTTCCATTAAAACTATAATTCTTAAAATTTCTACCCCTTGAGAATTCAACAATTTAATAATAGCTTCTAAGGTTCCCCCAGTAGCTAAAACATCATCAATAATTACTGCTTTTTGACCTTTTTGAACAATTCCCTTTTGAATTTCCAAAACATTTCTGCCATATTCCAATCCATAATCGCAACTAACTACTTCTCCTGGCAATTTTCCTTGCTTTCTTACCATAATAAATGGTTTCTTTAATGTTGCTGCTACCGGTGTACCAAATAAAAAACCTCTTGCATCAGGGCCAACAATAATATCTGCGTCTTTCGCTAATAAGGCCATTTCATTAATAGTGTAATTTAAAGCAATACCATTAGCAAGTAATAATGAAATATCTTTAAACTCAATTCCTTTTTCTGGAAAATCTTTGATAGTTCTTATATATTTTTTTAGTTCCATAACATATAAAATTATATTATTTAATAAGATTTAAAGATTAAGGAAGTTAACAAATATCATTATTTAACTAAGTTAATTAAATCATAATAAAAACTAATTTTTAATGTAAAATGATAACAAATATTGACAATTGCTTTCAAGTAATAATGCGGAGGAAAAATGGATAAAATTAATTTTTTTGCCCTAGGTGGGTTGGATGAAAATGGTAAAAATTCATATGTATTGGAAATAAACAATAAAATTTTCATTATTAATTCAGGAACAAAAGTTCCTATCAATTCTCATAACGGAATTGATACCTTAATTTGTAATTATGAATATTTAGAAAAACATCAAAAGGATATAGTTGGAATATTTTTAACCGATGTTCATAATGAAAGTTTTTCAGCAATTCCATGACTTTTAATGAAAATTAAAGGATTAAAAATTTATACATCAGCTTTTAATAAAATAGTTTTAATTGATCGTATTTCTAAATATAATATCGAACACAATGAATATGAAGTAAAAGTTATAAATAAAGAAACATATTTTAATGATATCAAAGTTACTCCAATTGAAATAGCAGGGAGTTTGCCTGGACAAATAGGATTTAATTTTTATGTTAATAAGGGAAATATATTATTTTTAACAAACTTTGTTGATGGCAATTTAGGGCCATATGGAAAAACAGATATTAATAATATTAAAAAAGTTCTAAATAACCAAGAATTAAAAATTTTAATTATGGATGCTGGTAAAAGTAATTATCCAGGTAAAAGCATTGACAAATTATGAGTTTCTAAAAAAATTGAATATAAATTTAAAGAAACTCCTCAAGATAAAAGAATTATTGTTGGTTTGTATGATGAAGATATGATTACTGCTCACGAAATTTTAGTATTGGCAAAAAGATATAATCGTCCAGTTATCACATATGGAAGAACATATTCACAATTAATAAATTTAGTAAGTAAAATTGATACTAATTTACAATGGCCACAATTTATAGATTATCGTGCTGCTAATGACGTAAAAAATGCTGTTATTTTAGTTACTGGAGCCATTGAAAGGCTTTATTTAAGATTTATTAGAATCGCTTCAAATAATGATGTTTACTTAAAATTAAAAAATGATGATGCAGTTATTGTAATAGCTCCCCCTGTAAATGGTCTTGAAGTAAATTATGCTTTAACACTTGATGAAATTGCTAGAAATACCCCAAATTTAATTGAACTTGGATCTGATCAATATTATTCATGTAATCCTGCAAAAGAAGATATTAAATTTTTTATCTCTGAACTTAAACCAAAATATTTTATTCCAATTCAAGGTCTTTATCGTTATTTAGTTGTTGCATGTCAAGATGCTAGAGATGCTGGCATGAATTTTGCTAATTGTCTAGTATTACAAAATGGTAAAGTAGCAGAATTTGAAGATTACAACTTAAAATCTCAAAAGCATATGATAAAAAACATCGGCGACGTTATTATTGATGGTTTTGGTGTAGGTGATATTTCTCATGAAGTAATAAAAGAAAGAGAAAATTTAGCAAGAGATGGAGTCATTGCCTTAAGTTCACTAATTGATTACAAAAAAAGATTACCAATAAATGATCTTCAAATTGCGTCATATGGAATCATAACAAAGGATAACAAAGATATAATATATAGTACAATACAAGAATTATTTAAAAGGGAGTTCATAAATAAAGAAACTAATGAAATTAACCTAAAGGAAATTCAAGAAAGATTAAGAAAATCAATTAAAAGAAAAATTTATAAAATTGTCGAAAAAGAACCTTTAGTAGTAATTACTTTATATGAAATATAATTTTTATTATGAAAGAAACAAAAAATGAATTAGAAACTGAAGAAAGAAAAATAAAAATACGTAAAGAAAAGCAATATGTTTTTTGAAAAGATGAAAATCTCATTTGAACATGTTTAATATTCTTTACTATATTTTTACTTACTATTTCATTTCTAAATATTCGTGGTTTAACAACAATTCATTCCTACACTATTAATGTTTTATTTGGAATGTTTTCAACTTTATTATATGTTTGATTCATTTTATTTTGTTTACAAAAACTTTTTAAATTAAAAAAAACTTATTCTTATAACATTTTCCATTTTAGTTTGTGAAGATTAGCTCTATTTTTCTTTGCAATTTTAATTTTTGGAAGTTTAATTTACTATATTCAAAATGGAATAAGTAATATTAAATCTAGTGAAACGTTTAAAAAAGTATTTGAAGGGTGATTTACAAACTTTAAAAAAGATAATGACCCAGCATTGCCATATAAATACACAAGTGGATTAGTTGGAGCATTTTGTTATGCATTAATATCTATTCTTGGTAATAAAGTCGGAATTGTTTTTGCCTTTATTTTTGCTATTGCAATCGCAGCTTTTAGTGTCTCTACTTTCTTTATAAGTGATTTAAGATTTCAACTAATGAGCTTTTCTAAAGTAAAAAGACAACAAGCTAAAAAAACAATATTAAATCAAAAAACAACTAATATAAAAGTTAAAAGTGAAACTACCAATAATTTAAATCAAAATATTAATAAAATTCAAATTGAATCAGTAACCCCAATAAATGACACAGAAATATCTAATGAAGAAATAGAAAAAACTTTAGAAAAAACTAAAACGATTTCTATTAATATACCAACCGAGGCAATTGAAGAAAATATACCAACGATTGTTCAAAATGTTTTAGATGTAAAAGAACAACCCAAACCTTATACACTATCTAATACCATTGCACAAAATGATTTAATTAATAATGAATTGTCATTAGATTTTGATGAAAATCCATTTGATAATGATACAAACGAGATGAAAACTGATTCAACAAATATGTCTGATAAATTACTAGAAAATTCTACAGCATTAATAGACGAAAATTCTAATGCAGAAAATTATCTTTCTAAGTTTGTTAAACCAATTGATTTAAAACAATTTGAACAAGATATCGAAAAAACTATTGATCTAGAAATTCAAGAAAAAGAAATTGAAAGTAAAAATTTAAATGTAAAAGCAAATCTTATTGAAAATAATGTTAATAATAGTAAAGATGCAAATAATAAGGAAAGTGATAAAAAAAATATACGTTATTCACTCATTGATGATAAGGACGATTTATTTTAAAAATATTAGAAATTAAAGACATACAAAAGCATTTTTTTGTATGTTAATTTTTATTTATTTTTTTAATATAATTATCTATTTTAAAATGATATTGCTATTAATAGTGTCGTAATCATATTAAAAATATGACTATTTTTTTATTTGCTATAATTTTTTTAAGGAGAAAAATTAATGTCTGAACAAAATAAAATAATTATTAATACAAATAATATCGTAAAAGATCCAATAAATAATTTATACTTTCCAGCAAGTGAAAATATTGCTAAAAAATATATAGAGTTTTATGAAAATAGCATATATAAAAATAATAAAAATAAAATTGATGAAGTACAAAAAAATGTTAATGATATTTACAAAAAGAAATCTGAAATTAATAATGAAAAAAAAGTTAATAAAATTTCAGCAAAATATGTTGGTAATTTCTTCATTATTTTAAGTTTTTTCATTGTTATTGGATTATTTTTAATACCTTTTTTGTTAAAAAATAATCAGGCCATTAAAAAATTTAAAATTTATAAAGAAGGTAAAGAAAATGAAATTAAAGGTTTAATTCTAAATAAAAATTCATTAATAAAGTTAATTTTTTCAATTTATACAATTCAAGATATAAAAACAGAAATATTAAAATCTTTTGCCATTAATAGAGTTAAAAATCTAAAAAAAGATGAATTATCATTTATTCAAAACATGGAAGATTATAAAAATTTAAATACTATTTACAAATATGATTTTAGAAATAGTTATTTTTATGATGTTTTATATACTAAACTCGAATGACGCGATATTATTACTGAAGGAACTAGAGTAATAACATATACTTCATCAAAAGGCGAAACAAGAACTGAAACAATAGTTGCAACCCACATTGAGCCAACACCTTTTGTTATTTTAAATAGAAACATTAGTATTCCTACAAATTATTTACCAGATCTAATATTTTTACCTACTCAAGGCTATTTATCGCAAAAACAATACAACAAAAATAAAAATAGAGGGCAATTTGTTTTAGAAAATCCTGAATTTCATAAACATTATGCTTTTAGATATAATGACCAAATTAAATTCATGTCATTTTTCCAACCGCTAACCCAAGAAAAATTTGTCGAATATGATAAATTTATAATTTCAAAAAATATACCAAAATTATTTTTATCAAAAATAAATAATAATATTTGTACAAACTTTAAGTTTTCTGGTGATACAGAATTTTATAAAAATGATAATTGATGAATTGAAAAATTAATTAATAGAAATAAAGAAATTACTATTGAACAAATTAATGAATATTTAGGATATGGTTTACAAGAAGAATTAAAAATCATTTTTCAATCATTAACACTATTCTATTTAAACAAAAATATAGCAATAGAAAATTATGAGAACATTGGAAACCGATATATTTCAACTCACCAAGATTTGAATGAAGTATCAAGCAAGGGAAATCTAGATTATTTATATTTAATAAATTCAATTAATAGTGTACAAAAATTTTATTTTATAACTAATAAACCAGATAGAAAACCGATGTTTAAACCTATTGGTTTTAAAAAATCTACATACTTCCTTCAACAAGATATATTAATGGAATCATTTTACGCTAGAAATGAAATTGATGAGGTTTTCACTCAAGGATATATTGTTGATGTACCTTATGTAAGGTATTATCCATTTTCTGAAAAGAAAATAATCTTTTTAACTCAAAAAATAAAACTATCAACAATAGATGCACAAATAATATCTTCGCCATTAAATGAAGTTGGATTATTTCATATATTTGAAGATGACATGGATAAATTAATTGATGAATTTAAAATTTCTTATAACAAAAAAACAATGGATAATAAAGAAGAACTAATAAGAATGATTAAATTTATTTCAACATTCTTTAAAGAATTTCCTGAACTTAAAAATAATACAACACTATTAATAGATGATCAAGGATTGAGTATCTACTTAAATAATGTGAAAATTTTAACTGATAAACATAGTTTAGCAAATATTGAGCAAACTATTAATAAAATACTATAATAAAGAGTAATTAAGGAAAAAAAGGAGAAAAAATGTTATTTGATACTCGCACACCACAAGGAAAAAGTGGTTTTCAACCAAATGTTGATAATTCAATTAAAGAAGCTAAAGCAACAGGCTTTCAAAAATTTTTGGTAGTTTTAGCATTTATATTTACATTAGGAATATTTTGATTCGCATGAAATGCTAGAAGAAATTCATTAATTCAAAAACAAACAGATATTCAAGAAGCATCATCTCTTATTCAAGCTGCTCAAAAAAAGAGAAGAGCAACTTTAATAAAATTGTTAGATACCGTTAAAGGTTATGCAAAACACGAAAAAGAAACATTAGAAAAGGTTACTGCATTAAGAAATAAATTAGTAGATTTAGATAATGTAAATGATCCACAAATTTTTGGTCAAGAATTAAGCAAGATAGGATCAGGAATAAATGTTCAAGTAGAAAAATATCCTGAATTAAAAGCTGATCGACTATATTTAGAATTTATGAGCGAAATTTCTCTACAAGAAGATGAAATATATTCAACAATTAGAAACTACAACTTCAAAGTTCAATCATTCAATCGTATGATTTATACTTTCTGAACTGTAAATGTTGCAGAAAAAATTGGTGCTTATAATCAACCATACTTCCAAGCAAGCGAGGAAGAAATGAAAGATGTTGATACTAGTTCATTAATAAAATAATAAAAATAATTAAGTAGTATAACTACTTTTTTATTTATTTTTATCAAATAGTAATCAAATTTTCCTTTAACTTTTTGTGGTTGTTTTTTGATATAATTTAATATTATTTTAAATAAATTTTATTAAGGAAAAAACATGAATAAAGAAGAACAAAATCACAAATACGAAGCCAAAGATATTCAAGTTTTAGAAGGATTAGAAGCCGTTAGAAAAAGACCGGGAATGTATATTGGTTCCATAGGTTTTAGGGGATTGCATCATTTAATTTGAGAAATAGTTGATAACTCAGTGGATGAAGCAATGGCTGGATATGCCACTTCTATTCAAATAAAATTACATCCTAACAATATTATTGAAGTTATTGATGATGGTCGTGGTATGCCAGTAGACATTCACCCTTCTACTAAAAAATCTGCTGTAGAAACTATTTTAACAGTATTGCATGCTGGAGGAAAATTTGATAGCAACAACTATAAAGTTAGTGGTGGACTTCATGGTGTTGGAGCTTCAGTAGTTAATGGTTTGAGTGATTCTTTTGAAGTTTGAGTTAAAAGAGATGGTAAATTACATTACCAAAAATTTGTTAATGGTGGAATACCAGTTAAACCATTAGAAGTAATAGATGAAATATCAAATAATGAAACTGGTACAAGAATTGTATTTCACCCTGATTATACGGTAATGGAAAAAGTTGATTTTGATTTTGGTACTATTGTAGATCATGCTAAACAAATTGCTTATTTAAATAAAGGGTTAAGTATAACTTGTGAAGATTTAGAAAAAGAAATCACAAGAAAATTCTTCTTTGAAGGTGGAATAATTGACTATGTAAAAGAATTAAATCACGGAAAAAAACTTATTATTCCTGACATTATTTATGCTGAAGGTTCATTTAAAGATAAAACTCCAGGAAGTGGTGAAGTATTAGTAGAAGTTGCAATGCAATATAATGAAACTTATACTGCTAATGTTGTTTCATATGCTAACAATATTCAAACAGGTGATGGTGGAACTCATGAGCAAGGATTTTATGATGCCTTAACAAGAATTTATAATAACTATGCTGAAGAAAACAAACTATTCAAAAATAATAATGAAAAAATAAGTAGAGAAGATACTAAAGATGGATTAGTAGCTATTATTTCTATTAAACATACTGATCCAATTTTTGAAGGTCAAACTAAAGGAAAATTAGAAAACAAAGATGCAAGAATTGCAACTAACAAAGTAATATCTGAAATGTTAGAAAAATATATGGGGGAAAATCCTGAGCAAGCCAAAGCAATAGTAGAAAAATGTTTATTAGCACAACGTTCAAGATTAGCAGCTAATGCCGCCAGAGAAGCTTCAAGAAAAAAGGATGGATTAGAATTAGGAAATTTACCTGGTAAATTAGCAGATTGTTCATCTAAAAATGCAGAAGTTAGAGAACTTTTCATAGTCGAAGGTAACTCAGCTGGTGGTTCAGCTAAAATGGGTAGAGATCGCGCAACACAAGCCATATTACCTTTAAGAGGGAAAGTAATTAATGCTGAAAAAAATGATTTTACTGCTGTATTAAAAAATAATGAAATCGCTACAATGATAAGAGCTCTTGGCACCGGAATTAATGAAGAATTTGATATTAATAAATTAAAATATCATAAAGTCATAATTATGACTGATGCCGATGTTGATGGTGCTCATATTACTACTTTATTATTAACATTTTTCTATCGTTACATGAGACCATTAATTGAATATGGTATTGTTTTCATTGCTCAACCTCCACTATATAAAATTTCAACAAGTAAAATTACTGAATATGCTTATAATGATGCTCAAAAAGAAGAAATTCTTGCTAAATTAGAAGATAAAAAATCTGTTGCTATCCAACGTTATAAAGGGCTTGGAGAAATGGACCCTGAGCAATTATGAGAAACAACAATGGACCCATCAGTTAGAAAAATGTTACAAGTTCAAATTGATGATGTTGCTAGTTGTGATACAGTCTTTGCTACTTTAATGGGTGAAGATATCGAACCTCGTCATGATTTTATTCAAGAAAATGCCAAATATGCTTCTAATATTGATTTTTAGTAATGAAACTATTAGAAAATCAAGGTTTTACTAATAAAACATATAAAGATGAAGAAAATAATCTTTTTATAAAAATAAAATCTTTTGATTCTTTTAACCATAAAACCGATTATAAATTATTAAATAAATTGTCATTTTCTCCCGAAGTAATAGAAAACACACCAGAAAAATTAGTAACTAAATGAATTGATGGAAAAACTTTAAATAGTGAATCATTAACTAATAAACAATTAAAAATTATTGGTGAGCATTTAATAACTTTACACAATTCTCGTTTACCTTTTTTTAAAGAAAATCAAATTGCAAGAAGATTTAAAGTTTATCGTGAAAAAATAAAAAAATTACAAAGGAAAATTCCTATCTTAGATAAGTATTATAAAAAAATTAATATTTTTCTTAAATCTATTGATACATCTGCCCCTGTTCATAATGATCTTTGACTTTTTAACATGATTGAAAATGAAAATGATATTTATATTACTGATTGAGAATATGCAACAATGGGAGATGTTCATTTTGATTTAGCATATTTTATTGAAAGTAGTAATTTAAATAAAGAACAAGAAAAAATATTTTTAGATGCTTATGGAGATGACTTTGAAGAAAAATATCTTTTAATTCATAAAATCATTGTAAATGCTCTAATTATTTTGTGAGTATATCAACATGAAGTTTTACCTTTTGAAACAACTATATATGAAAAAAGAGTTGAGAAATATATGAATATTTATTTAAAGGAATATTCTAAATAAAAGGTAATAATATGAAAGTAGATCAAAATCAGAATGATAATTATTCAAAAAACAATAGCGATAAAAAAATTGATATTGATGAATTAATTAATGAAATTAAACAAGTTTTTGGCCTTGAAGTTGCCAATGCAATTACCAATATTAGATTTTATTATGAATCCTTTTATAATAAAACATATATTGGTAAATTTAATAATGTTTGAGTACAAATTAGAGTGCCAAAAAATCTATTTTTTGATTATAAAAATGAAGAAAAAATTCTAAAAAAATTCAAAGATTATTTATTTATTAATAAAGGATATGTAATAAAAAAATGATTTCCTGGACAAGACTTGTTTAAAATGAATGTCAATTCCAAAATTCAATCAAATTTATTTAATTGTTTGAACAATTTCCAAAAATTAGATATTAAGTTAAAAAAATTTGATTGACTTAAATATGATATTAAAGATAAAAAATATTTAAGATTAGTTAATAAATATAAAGACGAAAAATATGTAGTAAGCCACAATAATATTAAACGTCATAATGTTCTTATTAATAAATACAACTTTATTAAGTTAATTAGTTTTGAAGATGCTGCATATAATTCTAGATATGTTGATCCTGTATCACTATATTTATTTTTGGGTTGTTCTAAAAAAGATATAATTTCATTTTTTGATTTAGATGAAAATATTTTCAATGATTATATTTATATGTTAAAAATATTTAATGAAGAAGCATATAAAATTACTTATTCAAAATCTACTTTTTTTAAAAACAAATTAAATGAATCACTATTAAAAATACAAAATAAAGATCATAATAACTTTAATCGTTTTATTATCCAAAAATTTCATAATCAATATGACAATCGTCTTGATTTAAATGAAATTAGTCAATTTTATTTTGTGCCTACTTGTGTTTATGAAGATAATGAACGAATTATTTGGAGATGATTAAACTGCAATGCAGTGTCTACTTTAAATACAAGGCAAATTAAAGTATTAGCTAAAGCTATGAAAATGTATCATGACTCTGATGCTAAATTCCCTTCATACATTTTAAAAGATAAGGTTTTATGATATTTAGAAAATATTAATAAAGATTGACTTTACCAAGAGATGGGTGGAAAAGAAATAGTTGATAAAATTGTTTCTTGAATTAATGATATTAAGCCAGATTCTAATTGTCATAATGATTTAAATTTAGATAACGTATTTTTTACAGAAAATTTAAATCTATATATTATCAATTGAGCCACTGCTTATAAAAGCAATCGTTATTTAGATATTGCATTTATGTTTGAAAATACTAACATTAATAAAACAATTGAAAAATCTTTTTGATTAGCATATGGCCAAAACGAGCCTAAAGATTTTTATAAATATCGAATAATTAGTCATTTTGTTGATTATTTATATAATATGGTTTTAAATATTGATTATAATAAAGCAAAAATTAATTTAATGAAAGTAAAAGAAATATTTAATGAGATAAAGGAATAAAAATGCAACAAAATAGAAATGACAATGAAAATAAAATAGCAAAGAAAAAGAAAAATACTAAAAATATAGTTAACACAACTATATTATTTACTACTATGATTGCTGCTACTATTTCAGTAATTGCAATTCCTTTAGCAATTAATAAAAAAACAAACAATGTTAGAGATAAATATTTTGATGACGAAGTTGATTTAGACATTAAAACACTTAAAACAGAAAAAAAATTACCAAATACAGTAGATAATGAAGGAAAAACTGTAGCCAATTATTTAATGGAATTTAATAGTGAACAAAAAGATATTAGTCAAATTATTTTTAATAAAACCCCTAGAATATTAGAAACCTCTAAAAAAGATAATTTTCCTTTAGTTAAATATGAATATGAACCAATGTTTTTAGCTGGCAAAAGTGAGCCTTTAAATAATTATTATGAAAAAATTAAAAATAAAGCAAAAAATAAAAATATTAAAAAAAGTGGATTACAAACAATCTATGAATTTGACATATTAGAATTGCTTGAAAATTTTTATAAATCCAAAGATGAAAAAATAACAATGGATAAATTAAATTCATTGCTCACATATGAAAATTTAAGAAAATTTAACTACATTAAAAATTCTTTTACTTTTGCTTATGAATATAATAAGAAATATTATTATCTTGATTTAAAAGAAAAATATCGCGGTGTTAATATTAGATATTTTATAAAAAATGTTTTTGAACAAATTAGACAAAAAGTTTATAGTTTAATTAAAAATAATCCCACTGCACCAGTAAAAACTTTATTAAAAGAATTTAAAATCGAAGCTAAAATCGAACTTGAAAATAACGGCACAAAAATTAAACATTTTTATTTAGAAAGTTCTATTAAAGCTCAACTATCACAAAGACAAAAATAAAAACAAGCGGACGTATTATTCGCTTGTTGCTAGAAAGTAACATGAAGTGCAACACCTATGTGCTTCATGTTTTATTTTATATTTTTTAAAAGTTAAAAAACAAAAATACACTAAATATTAGTGTTTGAGTATATTTGAAATTAGTTTATTAAGCAAATATTTTGTTATATTCTTCTATTAATTCTTTTTCGTATAAAGCATATGAGGATTTTCAATTAAAAATTTTTCTACGTTTAAAATTAATTCTTTCTGTGGCAATTTGAATTTCATTAATATCAATTTCATTAAAATTAGTGCCTTTAGCAAAAATTCTTCTAAAAATACCATTTCAATTTTCATTACTTCCTTTTTGTCATGAAGCATATTTATCAGTAAAATATACAAATATATTTAATTTGTAAGCTAGTAAACCAATTTTTCTAAATTCAAAACCATTATCTGTAGTAATCGATTTTACTGGGATATTATTATTTGCAATTAAATTATTTAAAATTCTATTAAGATTATCAGGATGCTTACCTTTCATAACTGCCACATAACAAAACCTTGTTTTTCTTTCTACTAATGTGATTATATGATTAGCACCTCTAACATTTTTGCCACAAACTAAGTCAAGCTCTCAATGCCCAAATTCTAATCGATTATTTATTTCTTTTGGTCTTGCTCATATTGGTTTTATATATCTTGCTCCAACAAGGCGATCAATAACATTAGTTTTTGAACGTTTTCCTCCTTTTGTGTAATTTTTTCTTAATAAATCTTTTCTACTAAAAACTCATTTACCAGAGTTTATTCAATTAAAAATAGTTTTTAAACATGGTATTTCAAATTCATTTACACTCATATTATTTTTTATAAAAAAATAAGTTGATTCAACCGTTCAAAGTTTACCATCATATAATGCTGCAAATTGATCGATAAATTCTTCATATCTATCTCTTACTAAAAAATATCAAAAATAAGATCTATGTTTACTTCTGAGAATAGACTTTTGATTAGCTATTTCTGGATTGTAAATTAATTTATCATTATCAAAATTGCGTTTTATTTCGCGAGATATTGTTGATGGTGATTTATTTATTTGTTTGGCTATTTTTCTAATAGAAAAACCTTTATTTAAGTATTCTTGAATAATAATTCTATTTTTGTAATTTAAGTGATTATAATTAATCATGAGTAACCTCTTGAAGCACTTTATTTAGGTTGCTCTTTTTTTATTTACTTTAATATAAAAAATGCAACCTATAAAAATTATTTCATAGTGTTGCACTTTATATTACAATGTAGCAACAAGCGGACGTATTATTCGCTTGTTTTTTAAGTTATTTAATTTGTTTTATTCATTGTATGCATTAAATGGAAATTTTGATAATGCCGGTAATATACCATGTCTATAAGCACCTGGATTGCCATTTAGCATATATTTATATTTATCTCTTCAGCCTTTTACTGCTGGCATATATCAATTATATATTTCTTCAATTAATGAAGTAGTTAACGTTTTATTTTCAAATCTAGCTATAACATTATCCATATGTAAAGTAGAAGTTATTTCATTATAATAGGCCATATATTTACCAGAATGAAATCCAAAAGCAAGAACTGTTAAAGTATTAATTCATTTTATAGTTTGATTAAATTTCTCTAAATTTATTTCATTAGTTTGTGTAATACTTCCATAATGCAAAGTTCCATCTTTGTCACGAGAAACAATTGCTTTGCCAACATAATTCATTGAAACAACATAATTATTATTAGTTAATGATTCATAATCTAATTCAACACCATTTGGAAGATTATTTTTAAATTTAAATAATTGTTCAAATATTTTTTTATTTTCTTCTTTGTCTTTGTCTTTAAATTTATTTAATTTTGATAGTAGAATGTCATTTCTATTATTTTCATTACCAGCAATTTTTGTATTCAAATAATCTTTAAAATTTGCAACTAATTCTGGTATATTGAATCCTTTATTAAAACCATTAATTTCAAGATAAACTGTTTTAGTTACATCTGTATATTTTTTATGTTTAATTACAACTTCTACTTTTAATTTCCCTTCTTTATCATTAGGATTTAATCATGAATCATATTTAATATCAAAGTCAGAAGAATTTTTATTCAATTGTAATTCAGTATAATTAACTTCTGATGCAAGCTTGTTTTTATTATTTATGTTTAATTGTAAAGTTTTTGCCAATGAATCCAGTGATTGTTGGGCTGTTTCTTTTTCTACCAATTCTTGTTTTTTCACTCTTGCATTTACTAATTCCGCTTCTGCACTAGCAATTTTGTCAGTTAATTTTTGTTTTTCGGTAGTTAGTTCAGGACTGGTTTCTGTTTCGGTTTTTAATTTTCTTGCTTCTACTAATAAATCTTCCAATTTTTTAATATCTGTTTCTAATGAATTTGAAGTAGTATGATTTTCTTTTATTTTAGTAATTGCATTATCTAAATCGGTAAGCATTTTTTCTACTTCTTGTTTTATTCTAGCAATACGTTCTGCTTCGGTTTTAGCATCTTTAAGTGCTTTAGTAACATTTAATTTTAAAGTATTTAATTCATTTAATATATTATCTACTTCATTTGTTTTAGATGAATAATGTTTTTGTTGTGTTATAGTCTTAACTTCATTAGATTTTGTGATAGCAGCTTCTATATCATTAAGAGCATCCTCTAATTTAGAAATTTCTTTAGAAGTAATGGCATTATTTGCTTTATTTTTAGTAGTATTTAATAAGTTTTGAACTTCATTAACTTTGCTTTCTACTAATTGTTTATTAGTTTGTTGAGAACTTTTTAGTGTAGCAAGTGTGCTATCAGCAGTATCTGTTACTAATTTTAATTCATTTAATTTATCTTTAATACTTTTATATTTATTAGTTAATTCATTTTTTTGAACATTTGAATGTTTAGTGTTAGCATTGGTAATTGCAAATTGTAATAATGGTAATTTAATTTCGGATTCATCAATATTATCTTCGACATTTTTAGCATTAGTTTCAGCAGCTTTTACTTTTTTAATTTCTTCATCTATTTCTTTTACTAGTTGATCTGCTTGTTGTTTTTCGGTTTTTGTTGCTTTATCTAATTTTTTCCTAGTTTCTTCTAATGACTCTTTAACTTTTTGAAGTAATTTTTCTGCATCAGTTATTTTTTCTTGATATTTATTAGTTATAGCTAAATTTTTAGCTGCTTTAGCTTTAGTTTGAGCCTCTTCTAAAGCTTTAATTGCTTCTTCTAGTTTTTTAATATCATTTTCTGGTGCTTGACTTGCTTCTAAAATTGCAGCATTAACTTTTTTAGTTGCTTCTACAATTGCATTATTAGTTTCATTTGTTTTTTTAGTTAATTCTGCTTGTTTTGTTGAATTAGTTTGTTGTGAATCTTTAATTAATTTATCTAACTTTTCTAATAAAGTTTTTAATTCATCAACTTTATTATTACTTTCAATGTTATAAACATCATAAACTTGATTTTTTGCCTTAGTTATTTCAGCTTGTAATTTAGGAAGTTCTTGATTTAATTCATCAACACCACTTAATGCACTAACTTCTTTATTTATTTTATCTAAAGCTTGAATTTCTTTTTCTAATACTTCTTTAACTTGAGCAATTCTCTTTTCTTCTTCAGAAGTTAATTTATTATCAATTTCTTTTAATTTGTCTTCTACTTCTTTAGATTTTTGTTCAGCTTCTTTTGATTTTTCATCATAATGATTTTTGTCGGCTTCTTCTTTAGCTTTATCTAAATCTTTTTTGGCTTCTTCTAACTCTTTTTTGGCGTCATCTAAATCATCTTTTTTAGGCGGATTTTCTTTTAAAGCATCATCGGCTTTTTTAATAGCTTCATCGGCTTTTTTCTTAGCATCTTCTATTTGTTTATCAATTTTGTCAGTTTTTTCTTTATTTTGTTTTTCAAGGGCATCTTTTGTTTGTCTAGCAGTTTCGATAGTTTTCTTTAATAAATCTAACTTTTGTTTTATTGAAGCAATTTTATTATTTTCTTCTGTATCATAGGTAGTTTTTATTGTTTTTGCTTCTTGAATAGTTTTTTCTAATTTAACTAATTCTTCTTTTAGTTTACTAATGTTATTTTTATTATTGTTAGCACTAGTTAAAGCATTATTTAAGTTTGTTTGTGCTTTATCGATAGCTTCTTCTATTGCTTTATTTTTATCTTCATTAGCTTTTTCTAATTCTTTAGTTGCTTCGGTAATTTTATCAAATAATTTCTTAACATCATCTTTTAACTTAGGCTCATCTTTTACTTTATCATGTAGCTTATTAGCATTATCAATTTCTGCTTTAAGATTAGTGATTGCTTTATTAATTTTATCTTTATCGTTTCCTTGTTTAGCATTTTCTAATTCTTTTTTAGCTTTATCTAAATCTTCAATTTGCTTAGTGATTTTTTCTTTGTTCTCTTTTATTTCTTTATCTTTTTGTTCAGTTTTTGTTTTTTGATCTGTAATTTTAGTAATTCAAGAATCAACTTCAGTTTCTTTTAATTCACATTTATTAACTAATCCTTTTTCATTTTTATTATTAGCTTCTGATTTTAAATTATTTAAAGTGGTTTTTGAATTATTTAATTTTTTTAACACTTCATCTAAAGTAGTAATATCTTCACTATTTTCATTAGTTTTAGCTTCTTCGATTGCTTTATCTGCGTTTTCAAGTGCTTCATTAACTTTTTTAACTAATTCATTATTTTGTTTTTCTAAATCTTCTAATCTTTTTTGTGAAGCTTCTTGTTCTACTTTAGCTTTAGTGATTTCTTCAGTTAATTTTTTAAGCTCATTTGCTACTTTATCTTTATTTTCATTTTTATTAACTTCAGTAACTAATGATTCGGCTTTAGTAATTTCACTTTGAAGTTTGTTTAAATTTTCTTTTAAAGTATCAATAGTATTTGCTTCATTAGTTTCTTTAGTAACTTTTTGTAATTTTTCAATTGCTTTTGTTATTTCTTCCTTAAGTTTTTTAACTTGATCTTCTTTAGCTTTTAGTTTTTCTTCCGCTTCTTTTAAAACTTTTTTGGCTTCTTCTATTT
Organism: Metamycoplasma buccale; assembly: GCF_046774455.1. Taxonomy (GTDB): domain Bacteria; phylum Bacillota_I; class Bacilli_A; order Mycoplasmatales; family Metamycoplasmataceae; genus Metamycoplasma; species Metamycoplasma buccale. The sequence continues at coordinate 754,551 of NZ_CP177249.1, forward strand.
TTTCAATTACTTTAGCATTTTCATCTATTAATTTTGCTTTAGCAAGTTTTTCAGTTAACGCTTCTGCTTTAGTAATTTCAATTCTAAGATTAATAATAGCATTTTTTAATTCTTCTTCAGTATTAGCCTTATTAGCTTCTTCGATTGCTTTAGCTAAAGCTTCTAATATTTGTTTAACTTCTTCTTTTAATTTAGAAATTTCAAGTTCTTTTTCTGCTAAACGTTTTTTAGTTTCTTTAATAGCTTCATCTAATTTTTCAAGACTTTTTTCAAGATCGGCTTTAACGTCAGGAACGTTTAAAGATTCTGCTTGTTTAATAGCAGCTTCACCTTCTTTTTTAAGTTCTTCAAGATCTTCTATTGCTTCTTTTAAAGTTTCGTTTTCGTTTGCCTTATTAGCTTTTTCGATTGCTTTAGTTACTTTTTCTTCAAATCGTTTAGCATATTCTTTTAATGCTTCTTTTTGTTGTTCTGGATTTTGTGATTTCTTTAATTCTTCTAATCTTTTAATTTCATCTTTAGCTTTTTTAATAGCGCTTTGTAAATCAGGGGCCAAGTTATCTAAACCAATTTTCTTGGCATCTTCAATATAATTTGTAGCTATATTAATTAAATTAGTTAGTTTTCTAATATAACTATCAATTTCCGCAATGAGCTTAGCTCCTTGTGAAGATTTGATAGTTTCTAAAATTTCTTTAATAATACTTTTAATTTTATTAGTTAATAATTCTTTATCTTCAAGCAATTTTTTTAATTTTAATTGGGCATGTTTTAATGCTTCTCTAGCTTTTTTTACTGCTTCATCAAGCTTAGCTTTATCTTCTTTTAAAGCTTTTTGTTTTTCTGGTCATTTTTCTAGATTTTTAATACTTTCATTAATAATATCTTCAGCTGAATCTGCACGATTTAAATTAGTATTTAAATCTTCGATAGCTTTTCGATAGTTTTCAATACTTAATGTTTTATTAGCATTTGCTGTCGCAGCTTTTAAAGCTTCAATTAATTTTTCAATATAAAGTCTAAGTTTTTTATATCTTTCTTCATTTTTATTATCTCAACTACTTGGTTTTTTATCAATAATATCACTTTGTGATACACCAGTGTCTAAGATATTTCCTTTACCTTTTATGCCAGGTTTGCTTGCTTTACTATAAATAATTCCGGCAATAATAGCTGAAGTTGCTAAAACTCCAATTGTAGTTCCTAAAATAATAGTTGTTTTCTTTTTCTTTGATGTATTCATTGTTAAATAAAACTCCTTTTATGTAGACCATTTTAGAAAAAAAAAAAAAAACACCCATTATAGCGGTATTTTTAAAGATTTTGACATTTTTTATTCCTTTTGTTAAGTATTTAGAATGTGTTTTTTTATTTTTTTAGATATTGTAAAAGGTAAAAATGGCTTTAATAAAGCAAAAATATAAAATAAAAACCACTTATATTTAATCTAAAGTGGTTTTTAATAATTTCTTTTTTTATAATTTAGGTTCAACTTTTACTTTAAAGAATTTGGTTCTTTGGAAATAATGAACAAAGATGTGTTGAAGAATTGTCATAATTCCACCAATAATTCAATAAATTTGAAGTCCGGCACTAAAGATAGCACCAATTCCTATAAATATTAATGAAATAATATTAAATTTCTTATTTTCTTTTTTCATTGCTTCGCGTTGATAAGCATCAGCCCGTAATGATTTTTTCTTTCGATTGAGAATTTTAGGTAAATATTGAGCTAACGCTTGAATACCCACAGAAACAATTAAAATAGGTAGGTAAAGCATTTCACCAGCAATTACTTTTCTAAATGAAGTAGCTGAGAATTGTATTCCATATCAAGTTGCTTGTTTAATAGCAGGAGAAGCAGCAATAATTCTAAATACAACAATCAAAATAGGCATTGTAATAAATGAAGTTATTATTCCAGAGAATGGTGAAACTTTTTCTTTTTTATAAAGTTCAGTGATTTCCATTTGTTTACGCTGTTGCATTTGTTTATCATTTTTATATTCAGCATATTTGGCTTCTATTTTTGCCTTCTTTTGGTTAAATTCTTCCATTTTAGCTTGACTAAATAATGATTTGAAAGAAATAGCAAACGATAATAATCTTACAATAATAACGGTTACAACTAATGCTAAAATTATGCTTCAACCAGTTGTCCCTAAGCCATTAATAATTGCGTGCATAAAATGGTTTACCGGGTGAACAAACATTCCATAAAATGGTCCTTGTTCTCAGTGTTCTTTATAAGTAGTAATAGATTTTTGTCTAATTGATGAGTTAGAATCAAATAAACCATCTAATACTGCAGATTTATTATAATTACCTGATCTTGTAATAAATGATTGTTTAAGAATGTAATGTTGATAACCACCATCTTGAATACTTGGATTATTACTATTATATTTTAATAAGGTTGCATAATGTACAAATGCTAAAGATATCTTAGAAAGATTTGCAAATGCTTTTCCTTCATCTTCAGTTGCTTTTGCTGGGTCATCTATTTTTTCAGTTATTTTACTTTTGGTAAATGTTTTAAAATAATTATTTAATTTTTCTAATTTAGTTGTTCCTGCCATGGAAGAAACATATTGATCAAAGTAATCTTTGAAACCACCATTATCTTTAGTTTTACCAACATTATTTTCATATCAATATTTAATTGTTTCATTAACTAGAATTTGAAATATATCTCTTACATATTTATCAATTTCTCTAGATCCACCAGGTAAATTAGCTAAAAGTTCAGTTAAACGAATCTCTTTAATTTTATCAAAAAGTGTTTTAGCGTCTTTTGAATGAAATGAAGGTAAAGGCATTAAAACTTGTTCAAATTTTGTAACAGGAGTATATGTTTTTGTGCCATATTCGCCTTTTTCATTTCCTAAGTTATAGTAAGCAAATGTTTTACCATTTCCATAAACTAAACCATTATTGTCGTCAGTTTCCGAAGTAATATTTTCAAAATTTCCCTTTGAATTTTGCTTTTGAAGTTGCAAAGCTAATGTTTTGCCGTTGTAATTTCCGTAAGTAGCTCCAGAATTAGCATCTTGTCTTTTTAATTTTTCTATAATGCTATGACCGTCTAATTTTTTATCCTTAGTTGAAAGCCCTAAAAATGTATTAGCATTAGTATTTTTTTCATCGTTTGCTCTTTCAAAAAAATTAGTTTTGGGATTATATCTTAATGTTTCTACATTTGGAGATACATCTGCTTTTTTTGTATAAAGTTCTTGTCCAGCACCAACTTTATTACTTGCTTTAACTGCAAAAGTTTGCATGCAACCCACAAGCCCAATAGTAATGAAAATAATAACAAAAACAATTTTTATTCATTTTCAAACTTTTATTCAAGTTTTTTTAGGACTATTATCTTCTATTTTAGCGACTTTGAAATCATCATAAAATTTAGACTTTTTTTGTTTTGCCATTTGTTATCCTTTCATATAATTTGTGTACTTCTTTTACTTTATCTTCAAATGTTAAGGCAAAAAAAGTTTTGCGAGCAATAATAATCGTATGAAAATTAATATTACTAATATCCATATTTCTAATAATTGCTCTAATTTGATTGCGATAATGATTTCTCATTACTGCATTTGCAAAAATCTTAGGAATTGATATTCCAACTTTAAAGCATTCACCCTTAACATAATAAATTATTAAATTATTAGAAATAACTTGATTATGTGAGTTTAAAATCTTTTGAAATTCTCAATTCTTTCTAACAATATTTTGTTTGTTCATATTGCTTATAAATATAAAAATATATCAAACAAATTATTTATTGTCTGATACTGTTAATCTACTTCTACCTTTTGCCCGTCTAGCTGCTAAAACTTTTCTTCCGTTTTTAGTTTGCATTCTAGCCATAAATCCATGCACTTTAATATGTTTGCGTTTTTTGGGTTGATATGTTCTTTTCACAATTGCTCCTTAATAATTAAATAATAGTTATAAATATTAACCAAAATAACTTTATGTATTTTATCAAAATTTCAAAAATTATATTACAAAAAGGTATAACAAACAAATAATAATTGACAAGTTTCTTTTATAAAAAACAAGTTAAAAGTAATATTAAATGTAAAGTTGGATATTCTTTGTCATTTTTAAATCAAAAATTTTCTAAATTTTGTGAATTATTATTGCTCCATAAATAACTATAAATTTTAGATAATTTGATAATAAACTAAATTAAAAGAATATGCAAAAAATCAACTTAAAAATATTTAGAATTGTCTATATTTCCATTAAATCTAAAAATATTTACTTTTGTAATAAAAATTCATAATTATTAACAAAAATTTAAATAATTAAATATTATTGTCAATTACTAATAATAATAT